>NZ_JBYCLB010000035.1:0-2184 GCF_057473705.1 Mycobacterium sp. TH-M15
CGAGATCGTCGTCCAGCAACCGGCGATCGGGCGGCTCGTGCTGCTCGATGGCGGCCAGCGCGGTCGGACCGAACGCGGTCTGCGCTACCGGATCTGCCGCCACAGCCACCTCATTTCCGGGACCCGCTTGCTTCTGCTCACCATTGGGATCGGTGGTGATGCCTGTCACCCTACCCAGCGGGTTCACCGACCGCTGGATTCGGGCCGGTGATCAGTGTGGCGAGTGTTGCTAACGAGATAAATGCGACTAGGCTTGTCGGCTATGGCGAGCAATACCGTTGCCCGATCACGCTCTAAAACGCCCAGGTCGAAGGCCGGATCGCGGTCGGCCCGCACCGGGCGGGCGGCCACGCCACGCGGCCGGGCGGGTGGGGCGTCGCGAACCGTGTCGACCAAGCGACGTCCCGGCCGACCGGCGACGGTCGGGCTGACCTGCGGTCGGGCCACCCGTGCCGTCTGGCTGATGGTCGCCCGGGGGGTGGGCAGCACGGCACGGTCGGTCGGCCGGGCCCGCGACATCGACCCGGGCCATCGGCGGGACGGAATCGCACTGGCGCTGCTGGGTGCCGCCGTCGTCATCGCGGCCGGCTCCTGGTTCGACGCGGCACGACCGGTCGGCGCCTGGGTCGACGCGGCGCTGCGGACGGTGGTGGGCGCCGCGGTGGTGCTGCTGCCGGTGATTGCCACGGCGGTCGCGGTGATCCTGATGCGCACCGAACCCGACCCCGCCAATCGGCCCCGGCTCGTTCTGGGCTCGGCGCTGGTGGCGCTGCCGATCCTGGGCCTGTGGCACCTGTCGGCCGGCTCGCCGCAGACGCCGGACGGGCGGGCGCACGCGGCGGGCTTCGTCGGCTTCGCCATCGGGGGTCCGCTCTCCGACGGGCTGACGCCGTGGATCTCGGCGCCGCTGCTGTTCATCGGGGTGCTGTTCGGCCTGCTGCTGGTGACCGGCACCACCCTGCGCGAGGCGCCGACCGCGATGCGGTCCATGTTCGGCCCGGCGCTGTTCGGCGCGGACGACGAGTACGACGACGATGGCCACGACGACTACGCCGATGGCCACGACGACTACGCCGACGGGTACGACGACTACGCCGACGGGTACGACGACGAGCCGACCGGCGAACGAGTCGACGGCGACCCGGTTCCGGCCTGGTCCGAGGGCACCCCGTATGACAACTACCCGCTGGACGAGTCGGCCGGTGCGCCTCCGCCGGTCGCCGCGGCCCCGGCCCGCGGCCGCAAGAAGGGCAAGGCCGACCGGGCCACCCTGCCGCTGGACCGGGTGGTGGAGGGCGCCTACACCCTGCCGTCGCTCTCCCTGCTGGTCGCCGGCGACCCGCCGAAGCGGCGCACCGCGGCCAACGACGAGATGGCCGCGGCGATCACCTCGGTGCTGGAGCAGTTCAAGGTGGATGCCGCGGTCACCGGTTGCACCCGCGGCCCGACCGTCACCCGCTACGAGGTGGAGCTGGGTCCCGGGGTGAAGGTGGAGAAGATCACCGCGCTACAGCGCAATATCGCCTACGCGGTCGCCACCGAGAGCGTGCGGATGCTGGCCCCGATCCCGGGCAAGTCCGCGGTCGGCATCGAGGTGCCCAACACCGACCGGGAGATGGTCCGGCTGGCCGACGTGCTCACCGCGCCGGCCACCCGCGGAGACCACCATCCGCTGGTGATCGGGCTGGGCAAGGACATCGAGGGCGACTTCATCAGCGCCAACCTGGCCAAGATGCCGCACCTGCTGGTCGCCGGCTCCACCGGGTCGGGCAAGTCCAGCTTCGTCAACTCGATGCTGGTGTCGCTGCTGGCCCGGGCCACCCCGGAGGAGGTCAGGATGATCCTGATCGACCCCAAAATGGTGGAGCTGACACCCTACGAGGGCATTCCACACCTGATCACCCCGATCATCACCGCCCCGAAGAAGGCGGCCGCCGCGCTGGCCTGGCTGGTCGAGGAGATGGAGCAGCGCTACCAGGACATGCAAGCCTCCCGGGTACGACACATCGACGACTTCAACGCCAAGGTGCGATCCGGGGCCATCACCGCGCCGCTGGGCAGCGAGCGGGTGTACCGGCCCTACCCGTACATCGTGGCGATCGTCGACGAGTTGGCCGACCTGATGATGACCGCCCCGCGCGATGTCGAGGACGCCATCGTGCGGATCACGCAGAAGGCGCGGGC
>NZ_JBYCLB010000036.1:0-2542 GCF_057473705.1 Mycobacterium sp. TH-M15
AACGCCGCCCTGGACCGGCGAACCGACCACAGCGAGGACGAGCGAACCCGTGGGCAGTAAAGACAGCAGCAAACCCAGACGCCCGGCCGGTTACGACCCGAAGGTGGCCAGCGGGAGGAGCAGCTTCCTGTCGACGGTCGCGCCGATCCTGGTCGTGGTGCTGTTCGCGGTCGGCGTGATCGGCTACATCGTCTGGTCGCACCAGCGCAACGCCCCCGGCCCGGCCCGAGCCGTGCAGGTGGCGTCGGGCAAGCTGGTCACCAAGACGGGCACCAACGAGCCCAAAGCCGTGATGACGTTCTACGAGGACTTCCTCTGCCCGGCCTGCGGTCGTTTCGAGCAACTGACCGGTCCGACGGTGAACAAGCTCATCGACATCGGCGCCATCCGGGCCGACTACTACATGGTGGCCCTGCTGGACGGCCCCGGCACCGACCACTACTCGTCGCGGGCGGCCGGCGCCGCCTACTGCGTCGCCGACGCGAGTATCGACGCGTTCCGCCGGTTCCACTCGATGCTGTTCAGCGAGCGGCTGCAGCCCGCCGAGACCGGGCCGGACTTCCCGGACAACAGCCGACTGATCGAGACCGCCCGGCAGGCCGGCGTCGTCGGCGAGGTGCCCAGCTGCATCAACAGCGGGCGGTACCTGAGGCTGGTCAAAGGCATGGTCGAAGACATCCCGCCGTCGGAGGACGGCAAGGTCGGCACCCCGACGATCCTGGTCAACGGCGAGCGCTACACCCCGTCGACGCCCGAGGCGCTGGTCTCCCGGATCAAGGAGATCGTCGGCGACATCCCCGGCATCGACACGATCGTCCCGGCCAAGACGTCGTGACCACCGCGGCGCCGGTCTCCGAGGCGGCGGGGCAACCGCCCGCCGGCCGGGCACCCGGCGTCCCGGCACCCAGCGGGTGGCTGGTGCTGATCGCCGGCGTGGTCGGGCTGGCCGCGTCGACCACCCTCACCCTGGAGAAGATCCGGCTGCTCGCCGACGCCGGCTACGTGCCGTCGTGCAATCTGAACCCGATCCTGTCCTGCGGGTCGGTGATGGCCACCGATCACGCGTCGGTGCTCGGCGTCCCCAACTCGCTGCCCGGGATCGCCGCGTTCACCGTGGTGGTGGTCACCGGCGTGCTGACGGTGGCGAAAACTCCGCTGCCCCGGTGGTATTGGACCGGGCTGACGATCGGCACCTGGGCCGGTGTCGGCTTCCTGCACTGGTTGATCTTCCAGAGCCTGTACCGGATCGGCGCGCTCTGCCCGTACTGCATGGTGGTCTGGGCGGTCACCATTCCGCTGGCCGTGGTCTTCACCTCCGTCGCAATCGACGCGGATCGTGGACACAAAACATTGCAGGTTTTACACCGGTGGCGATGGACGTTGACCGCGGTATGGTTTAGCGCGCTAATCGTGTTGATTTTCATCCGGTTTCAGAATTACTGGCTGACGTTGGTCTAAGGGTGCAGGTGTGATCTCCAAAGTTCTGGTCGCCAACCGCGGGGAGATCGCCATCCGCGCGTTTCGGGCCGCCTACGAACTCGGCATCGGCACCGTCGCGGTCTACCCCTACGAGGACCGCAACTCGGTGCACCGGCTCAAGGCCGACGAGTCCTACCAGATCGGCGAGCCCGGCCATCCGGTGCGCGCCTACCTGTCGGTCGACGAGATCGTCGCTGCGGCCCAGCGGTGCGGGGCCGACGCGGTCTACCCCGGCTACGGCTTCCTGTCGGAGAACCCGAACCTGGCCGAAGCCTGCGCGGCGGCCGGCATCACCTTCGTCGGCCCCAGCGCGGCGGTGCTGAAACTGACCGGCAACAAGTCGCACGCGGTCGCCGCCGCACGGGAGGCGGGGCTGCCGGTGCTGGCCTCCTCGGCGCCGTCGGCGTCGGTGGCAGAGCTGGTGTCGGCCGCGGCGGAGATGACGTTTCCGCTGTTCGTCAAGGCGGTCTCCGGCGGCGGCGGCCGGGGGATGCGCCGGGTCACCGAGATCGGCGCGCTGGCCGAGGCGATCGAGGCGGCCAGCCGGGAGGCGGAGTCGGCGTTCGGCGACCCGACCGTCTACCTCGAACAGGCGGTGCTCAACCCGCGGCACATCGAGGTGCAGATCCTGGCCGACACCTTCGGCGAGGTGGTGCACCTCTACGAGCGGGACTGCAGCGTGCAGCGGCGGCACCAGAAGGTCGTCGAGCTGGCGCCGGCGCCGAACCTGGATTCGCAGCTGCGGGCGAAGATCTGCGCCGACGCGGTCACCCTGGCCCGGCAGATCGGCTACAGCTGCGCCGGCACCGTCGAGTTCCTGCTCGACGAGCGCGGCCACTACGTCTTCATCGAGATGAACCCGCGGATCCAGGTGGAGCACACCGTCACCGAGGAGATCACCGACGTCGATCTGGTCTCGGCGCAGCTGCGGATCGCCGCCGGGGCGACGCTCGCCGAACTGGGGCTGCGCCAGGAGGCGATCGTCCCGCACGGCGCCGCGCTGCAGTGCCGGATCACCACCGAGGATCCGGCCAACGGTTTCCGGCCGGACACCGGCCGGATC
>NZ_JBYCLB010000037.1:0-6242 GCF_057473705.1 Mycobacterium sp. TH-M15
ACGCTCTTTCCCCCCCCCACCTCTGCTGGTCACCCCTCCGGCGGCCGCGACGCCGGGTGCGCCCCCCGCTTCACCCTGCCCTCTTGACAAACTTCCCCCCATATCAGATTCCGCCCGCGCCATGGCCACCGAGCAGGCGGTCGCCGAGCACGAAGAAGAGATACCCGCCGTCCAGGTCGGTCTCACCCCGATGGCTGACCGCACCCCGGGCCAGGTCGAGCGCCCAGACCCGGTTGGGTCGGTGGCCGTCGAGGCAGAGCGCGGTTTCGCTGCCGCTCTGGTAGCACTTGGTGTTGGCGGTACCTGCGATCCCGAACGATGGAAACAGTTGCTGCCCGGTGGCCGTGTCGATACCGGAAATCCACTGCCCGCCGTAGTCGGCGCACGAGGGGTTGCATCCGCTCAACAGGTAGGCGTGCCCGCCGGCCGTGGCGAACGGCGCGCCGATCCAGAAGCCGTCGGGGATGCCCAGGTCGGCCCGGGTGAGGCGCCATGTCACCACCGGTGGCCGGTCCAGGCTGAACCCGATGAGCGTCTGCTCCGGTTCCGCGGTGGCCCGCGGCGCCGGTGGGACGACCGCACCGGCGGCGACGGCGGTGAGCGCCATCGCGATCCTGGCGGCGACGCCGAACCGGCAGCGCATCAGAACGCCCAACTGCCCGCCGACGACAACACGAAACCGTGATTCATGATCGGATCGGTACAGGCGACACCGCCCGGTGTGACCGCGCAGGTGATGCCGCTGGAACTGAGCTTGGATCCCGGCGCGAGCCGACGATCCTCGTACGGGGCGGGACAGCCACCGCCGCCCCGCGCAAACAGGTAGGCCCGGACGCCGGCGTCGGTCCGCCGGGTGCCCGGCATGCCGATCCGGTCGCACTGGGATCCCGGCATCGGTTCCGCCGCGTTCGCCGGCATGCTCGGGATGACACCGGTGCAGGACACGCCGTAATGGCTGCGTCGACTGCGGATGGGCGTCCTGGTACGGCCAGGAGCAGGTCAGGGTCGGTGTGGTGAACCCGATCTCGGTGGCCTTGAGCACCTGCCGCACGTACGGTTTCGGGTCGACGGCGGTGAACCGGGACAGCTCCGGAAACCCCGGTGGCCCCAGAACGGATACGGGTGCGGGTGTCCCAGGATGTACGCGGGATGGCGCGCACCCGGTCAGGGTCGCGGCCAGTGACGCGGCAGCCAGCGATATCACCGAGAAGAGCCGCGTGATCCGGGGGAGCAGGGTATCCGAACTTAGCGCCCGCCCCGCCAGACGCAGGATGAACCGGTCGACGTTGTTCCCCTATCCTGGGACGGATTCCCGAGAAAGGACGACAGTGGCGCTCGTCGTGCAGAAATACGGCGGATCCTCGGTGGCCGACGCCGAGCGGGTCCGTCGGGTCGCCGAGCGCATCGTCGCCACCAAGAAGGCCGGCAACGACGTCGTCGTGGTCTGCTCGGCGATGGGCGACACCACCGACGACCTGCTCGACCTGGCCCAGCAGGTCAGCCCGGCGCCGCCGGCCCGGGAGATGGACATGCTGCTCACCGCCGGCGAACGCATCTCCAACGCGCTGGTGGCGATGGCCATCGACGCACTCGGGGCGCACGCCCGCTCGTTCACCGGCTCGCAGGCCGGGGTGATCACCACCGGGGCGCACGGCAAGGCCAAGATCATCGACGTCACCCCGGGCCGGCTGCGGGCCGCACTGGACGAGGATCAGATCGTGCTGGTCGCCGGCTTCCAGGGGGTCAGCCAGGACACCAAGGACGTCACCACGCTCGGCCGGGGCGGCTCGGACACCACCGCGGTGGCGCTGGCCGCGGCGCTGAACGCGGACGTCTGCGAGATCTACACCGACGTCGACGGCATCTTCAGCGCCGACCCGCGGATCGTGCCCAACGCCAGGAAGCTGGCGACGGTCACCTTCGAGGAGATGCTCGAACTGGCCGCCTGCGGCGCCAAGGTGCTGATGCTGCGCTGCGTGGAGTACGCCCGCCGCTACCATCTGCCGATTCACGTCCGGTCGTCCTACTCGGAGAAGCCGGGCACCATCGTCACCGGATCGATCAAGGACATGCCCATGGAAGACGCCATCCTCACCGGAGTCGCCCACGACCGCACCGAGGCCAAGGTCACCGTCGTCGGTCTGACCGACGTTCCGGGCAACGCGGCCAAGGTGTTCCGGGCCATCGCCGAAGCCGACATCAACATCGACATGGTGTTGCAGAACGTCTCCAAGGTCGAGGGCGGCAAGACCGACATCACCTTCACCTGCCCGCGGGACAACCGGCCGGCCGCGGTGGCCAAGCTGGAGTCACTGAAGGGCGAGATCGGCTTCACCGAGATCCTCTACGACGACGCGGTCGGCAAGGTGTCTTTGATCGGGGCCGGCATGCGCAGCCACCCCGGCGTCACCGCCACGTTCTGCGAGGCGCTGGCCGACGTCGGGGTGAACATCGACCTGATCTCCACCTCCGAGATCCGGATCTCGGTGCTGTGCCGCGACACCGAGCTGGACAAGGCCGTCGTCGCGCTGCACCAGGCGTTCAACCTCGGCGGCGACGAGGTGGCGACGGTCTACGCCGGGACCGGGCGGTAGCCGTGGCGGGCAGGGAGCTCTCGATCGGCGTGGTCGGCGCCACCGGGCAGGTGGGCCAGGTGATGCGTACGCTGCTCGAGGAGCGCGGCGTCCCCGCTGAGCGGGTGCGGCTCTTCGCATCCCCGCGCTCGGAGGGGCGCAAGCTGCCGTTCGGCGGTGTGGAGATCGAGGTGGAGAACGCCGAGACCGCCGACCCGACCGGGCTGGACATCGCGTTGTTCTCCGCCGGCGGGGCCATGTCGAAGGTGCAGGCGCCGCGGTTCGCCGCCGCCGGGGTGATCGTGATCGACAACTCGTCGGCGTGGCGCAACGACCCCGACGTGCCGCTGGTGGTCTCCGAGGTGAACGTCACCCGTGACGTGCGCGACGCCTGGCCGCTGAAGAAGGGCATCATCGCCAACCCGAACTGCACCACGATGGCTGCGATGCCGGTGCTCAAACCGCTGCACGACGAGGCGACGCTGACCCGGCTGGTGGTCTCCACCTACCAGGCGGTCTCCGGCAGCGGCCTGGCCGGGGTGCAGGAGCTGGCCGAACAGACCCGGGTGGTCTCCGACGGCGCCGAGAAGCTGGTGCACGACGGCGGCGCGGTCGACTTCCCCGCCCCGAAGAAGTACGTCGCGCCGATCGCCTTCAACGTGGTGGCGCTGGCCGGTAGCTACGTCGATGACGGCTCCGGTGAGACCGACGAGGACCAGAAGCTGCGGTTCGAGTCCCGCAAGATCCTCGGCATCCCGGAGCTTGCGGTGAGCGGCACCTGCGTGCGGGTGCCGGTCTTCACCGGCCACTCGCTCTCGATCAACGCCGAGTTCGCCCGGCCCATCAGCCCGGCGCGCGCCACCGCGCTGCTGGCCGGTGCGCCCGGTGTGGAACTGGTCGACGTGCCGACCCCACTGGCCGCCGCCGGCGTGGACGACTCGCTGGTCGGCCGGATCCGGGTGGACCCAGGGGTGCCCGACGGGTGTGGGCTGGCGCTCTTCGTCTCCAGCGACAACCTGCGCAAGGGCGCCGCGCTGAACACGATCCAAATCGCCGAGCTGCTGGCCGAGCTATGATCCGCGGATGCGTCTCGCCGGTACCACCGCCCGTCGGAGCCTGCGCCGCACGCTGATCACCGCGTCGATCTCCGGTCTCCTTGGCGCGCAGCTGATTCCGTCGGCAGCCGCCGACCCGGTCGCGCCGGTGCCACACCCGGTACTGTTCCCGCTCGTCGAGGGTCAGGTGATTCGGGTCGCCTCGGTGGCCGGCACCGGGACACCGACCGCCGACTACGACATCGGCGCCACCGACCTGTGCGACTTCGTCGACTTCCCCAGCGAGGTGCTGCAGATCTGCGGGGACAGCTTCGCCGGGCAGGGGGTGGGTTTCGGCCCCTGGCATTCGCCGATCGCCCTGCGCGTGGACCGGGAGTCGATCGACGACCCGGCGGGGGTGCGCTACACCGGGGTGATTGGGGTGTCCCAGCCGCTGCTGGCCGAGCCGACCCCGGCCGGGTTCTCCCAGCTGCCGGCCGGGGTGGTGTCGATCAACCGGGACGACTACCTGTTGGTGGCCACCGCCAAGGGTTTGGTGCCGCAGACCACCCGGCTGGTTCGAGCCGATCCGGCGCAGGGCCGGTGGCAGACGGTGCCGGACTCGGTGCGCGACGGCGGCTACCAGGGCGGGCGGCAATCCCAGATCGCCGGCTACTACGACCCGGTGCCGACCGCCGACTCGCCGGCCGGCTGGGTGTACATCGTGGCCGACAACTTCCACCGCGAGGAGCCAGCGGTGCTCTACCGCGCCACCCCGGACGCGTTCACCGACCGGTCCCGCTGGCAGGGCTGGGCGGCCGGCCCGGGTGGCGGTTGGAACAAGACACCGACCCCGCTCTGGCCCGACAAGGTCGGCGAGATGAGCATCCGGCAGATCGACGGCAAGACCGTGCTGTCCTACTTCAACGCCGGCAACTGGGACATGGAGGTCCGGGTGGCCGACGATCCCGCCTTGCTGGGCAGCGCGCCGGTGACCACCGTGGTACGGCACGACGAATGGCCGGAGCCCCCGGTGCCCGCCGACACCTTGCCGGGCCCGTTCGACAACCGGCTGGCCCAGCCCTACGGCGGCTACATCTCACCGGGATCGACGCTGAACGACCTGCGGATCTTCGTCAGTCAGTGGCGGACCGACCCGCGGGAGCGGGCGCCGTACCGGGTGATCCAGTTCGCGGTGAACCCGTTCAAGCCCTAGCTGACCCCGCGGACACGAGACACCGAACCGGCCCAGCCGGCACCGACGTCACCCAGCTTGTGCTTGAATGAGGCATCGACATTCTGTCCGGCCTCACCGGCCTTCCGTCGGCGCTCCGAGCGGTGAAACTGCCCGAAGTAGCTGCCCCTCGCGAACTTCCGGAAGGCCGGACTGTCGAGCTGCCCGGGCGGGGCAGCACCTACGTGCTGGACACCGGTCCGGGTGACGGCCCGACCTTCCTGATGCTGCACTCGGTGGCCTGCACCGGGATGCTGACCTGGTACCCGTCGCTGGAGGTGATGCGCTGGTTCGGCCGGGTGGTGATCTTCGACCAGCGCTGGCACGGTTCGGGCATCACCTCGCCGAGGTTCCTGCTCGAGGACTGCGCCGACGACGCCGCGGCGCTCGCCGATGTGTTGGGCATCGACACGTTCATCCCGGTCGGCTTCTCGATGGGTTCGCTCATCGCCCAGCTGGCGTGGCGCCAGCACCGGGACCGGGTCGACGGTCTGGTGCTCTGCGCCGGGGCGGCGACCTTCGCCGAGGCCGCCCCGATGCGGGTGGGAACCGCCGTCTTCGCGGCGCTGCTCGAGACGCTCACTCCTCGGCCGGCGCGGTCGGCAGCGGGGGTGCCGGCGGGGGCCGGCGCGGCGGGCACACCGATGCCGCACCCGTACCGGTGGGTGTTCGGGGAGTTCCAGGCGACCAGTAAGAGCGCGATACTGCGCGCGCTGGCCGAGATCGTCCGGTTCGACTCCAGATCCTGGATTACCGAGATCGACGTCCCCACTTCGGTGGTGGTGCCCGCCAAGGACAAGTTCATCCCGCCGCGCCACCAGCACTGGCTGGCCGGCCAGATCCCGGATGCGCACGTGATCACCGTCGACGCCGGACACGCCTGCTGCACGCTGGGCCACCAGACGTTCACCCCCGGGCTGCACTCCGCGGTGGATTCGGTGCTGATCCGCGCCGGGCGCCGGGGTCGTCCGCCGGTTGCGAGCTGATGCTCCACGCCGTCGTCGACACCGCGATGGCGCCGGCTCCCGCCAGCGGCTGGCCGGGGCGCCGGACGCGATCCACAGCTACTACATAGCGGGCACCTATCGCCGGCCGGTGTTCGGTCCAGCATGATGTCCCTCATGACTGATTCACCCGAACACACCAGCCATCCGGCCCCGACCCAGCAGAAGCCGTACTGGCTGTACCGGTTCGCCGCCTGGGTGGTGATCGTCGCCGGCATCGTCTTCATCGTGTCGACGATATTCTTCACCGGCGCCTACGTCGGCCGTGGCGGGCACCAGCACCACTGCCATCATTCGATGAGTCACCACGAGGGGGCGGGGCCGGCGATGCCGGAGGACGCGCACCCCGGACCGGGTGAGGCCCCGGCGTCGGTCGCGCCCGGCCGGTAACGCGACA
>NZ_JBYCLB010000038.1:0-4102 GCF_057473705.1 Mycobacterium sp. TH-M15
TGCCCGCCGCAACCGTGATCGGTTGCTTGCGGCGGCGGCTGCCGCGTTCAGCGCGGCCGACGGGCGACCGGTGTCGCTCGAAGCGATCGCCCGCGACGCCGGTGTCGGGATCGGCACGCTCTACCGGCATTTCCCCAGTCGTGAGGCGCTGGTCGAAGCCGTCTTCCGCGCCGAGCTCGCCGAGGTGGCGGCGGCCGCGGAGCTGCTGCTCGCCGAAGACCCGCCGGCCGTGGCGCTGCGCCGGTGGATGGACCGGTACGCGAATTTCGTCGCGGCCAAGCGGGGAATGGCCGAATCGTTGCGGGCAATAGTCGAGTCGGGGGCGATGGAGCCCAACGAGACACGCGAACGCATCGTCGGCGCGGTCGGGCTGTTGCTGCGAGCCGGCGCCGACGACGGCAGCCTGCGCGCCGACGTGCGGGCCGACGATGTGGTGTCGAGCCTGATCGGCATCTTTCTGACCAGCAGCTCGCCCGATCAGACCGGCCGCCTGCTGGACTTGCTGGTGGCCGGGGTGGCCGCCGCCTAGTAGGACACCATGGACGCAATGCCGCCGCCGCTGGACGACATCCTGGACCGCCTGCACGTGCTGGCGCTGCCGATGCGGGTTCGGTTCCGCGGCATCACGCTGCGCGAACTGGCCCTGGTCGACGGCCCGGCCGGCTGGGGGGAGTTCGGCGCGTTCCTCGAGTACCCGCCGGCCGAGGCCGCGCACTGGCTGGCCGCCGCGCTGGAAGCGGCCTACCTGCCGCCGCCGCCGACGCTTCGCGACGCCGTCCCGATCAACGCCACCGTGCCCGCCGTCGCCGCCGATCGGGTGCCCGAGGTGCTGGCCGGGTTCCCGGGCGCGCGCACCGCGAAGGTGAAGGTCGCCGAGAAAGGCCAGACCCTCGCCGACGACGTCGCCCGGGTGCAGGCGGTGC
The DNA here is from genome assembly GCF_057473705.1 of Mycobacterium sp. TH-M15. NCBI lineage: Bacteria > Bacillati > Actinomycetota > Actinomycetes > Mycobacteriales > Mycobacteriaceae > Mycobacterium > Mycobacterium sp. TH-M15. The sequence goes on from NZ_JBYCLB010000038.1 coordinate 924, forward strand.
GCGCGCTGATCCCCACCGTGCGGGTCGACGCCAACGGCGGCTGGAGTGTGCCGGGCGCGGTGCGGGCGACGGCCGCGCTCACCGAGGCCGGGCCGCTGGAGTACCTGGAGCAGCCGTGCGCGACGGTGGCCGAGCTGGCCGAGCTGCGCCGCCGGATCGACGTGCCGATCGCCGCCGACGAATCCATCCGCAAGGCCGCCGACCCGCTGGCCGTGGCCCGGGCCGGCGCCGCCGACATCGCCGTGCTGAAGGTGGCACCGCTCGGCGGAATCACCGCGCTGCTGCGCGTCGCCGCCGCGGTCGACCTGCCGGTGGTGGTCTCCAGCGCGCTGGACTCGGCGGTCGGCATCGCCGCCGGGCTGCGCGCCGCGGCGGCGCTGCCGAGGCTGGAGCACGCCTGCGGGCTGGGCACCGGGTCGCTCTTCGTCGAGGACGTCGCCGAACCCCGCCCGGTGATCGACGGGTGTCTGCCGGTGCGGCCGGTGGCGCCGGTGCCGGCCCGGCTGCGGGCGCTGGCGGCGGCGCCGGCGCGCCGGCGGTGGTGGATCGACCGGGTCCGGTCCTGTTACCCGCTGCTGCCCGGCCGGTGAAAACCGGTGGCGCGGCGCGTCGTCGCGGCCCTACGGTGGGCCGCATGACGGTGGACGCGATCGCCTTCGCGCGACGCTGGGTGCGCGGCTGGAACGCCCACGACGTGGAGGCCGTCCTGGACGACTTCCACGACGACGTGGTGTTCACCTCGCCGGTGGCCGTCCGGCTGTTCCCGGAGACCGCCGGGGTGGTGCGCGGCAAGGACGCGCTGCGCCGGTACTGGACGCTCGCGCTCGACCGGATCCCGGATCTCCGGTTCGCCGTGGAGGGTGTCTACCAGGGCATCGACACGATCGTCATCTGCTACCGCAACCAGAACGGCGGGCTGGTCAACGAGGTGCTGAGGTTCGACGGCGACCGGGTGGCCGAAGGCCACGGAACCTATCTGCTGGACGGGTAGGTTCGCAGGCGTGTCGTCACCGAAGTACACCCACGGCCATCACGAGTCGGTGCTGCGCTCGCACCGCTGGCGCACCGCCGAGAACTCCGCGGCCTACCTGCTGCCGGAACTGCGTCCCGGGCTGCGGCTGCTGGACGTCGGCTGCGGGCCGGGCACCATCACCGCCGACCTGGCCGACATCGTCGCCCCGGGACGGGTGACCGCGATCGAACCCACCCCGGACGCGCTGGACCTGGCGCGGGACCACGCGCGCCGCAGCGGACGGCAGAACGTCGACTTCGTCGTCGCCGACGTGCACGCACTGCAGTTCCCGGAGAACACCTTCGACGTCGTGCACGCCCATCAGGTGCTGCAGCATCTGGCCGACCCGGTGCGGGCGCTGGCCGAGATGCGCCGGGTCTGCAAGCCCGGCGGGGTGGTCGCCGCCCGTGACACCGACCACGCCGCGATCGTCTGGTACCCGCCGTCGGCGGAGCTGGACGACTGGCTGCGGCTCTACCGGGACGCCGCCCGGGCCAACGGCGGCGAGCCCGACGCGGCCCGGCGGCTGCTGGCCTGGGCGCACGCGGCCGGCTTCGCCGACGTCACCCCGACCACCAGCACCTGGTGCTTCGCCACCCCGGAGGATCGCCGGTACTGGGGTGGGATGTGGGCCGACCGGGTCCTGCACTCCGAGATCGGCGAGCAGCTGATCCGCGCCGGGAGCGCGGATCAGGCCAAGCTGCAGGAGATCTCGGCGGCGTGGCGGGACTGGACCGACGACCCGGACGGATGGATCTCACTGCTGCACGGCGAGATCATCTGCCGAGCATGACAATCGGACCGGCTCAGCTGCCGCCGGCCTGAATCCGCGGCCACGGCTGCGCCTCCTCGAGTTCGTAGGCCAGCTCCAGCAGCCGAGCCTCCGCGCCGCGCTCGGCGGTGAACATCATCCCCTGCGGCAGGCCGGCGGCGGTGCGGGCCAGCGGCAGCGAGATCGCCGGATCGCCGGTGGCGTTCTGCAGCGGCGTGAACGCCGCCCAGTCGACCAGCCGGTCGATGATCTGCCGGAAGTCGGCGGTCGGGTCGAAGTAGCCGACCGGCGGCGTCTGGTGGGCGAGCGTCGGGGTCAACACCACGTCGTAGCCGCGGAACAGCCGCGCGGTGTGCCGGCCGGACGCGGCCAGCCGGGCGATGGCCAGCGGCAGCCGGGGCAGGTTGTGGATGCCGTAGCGGGCCCACCCCAGGGTGAGGTTGTCCAGCCGGCCGCGGTCGAACGACCGGCCGAACATCAGCCGGCCGCCGTGCACCAGCGTCATCGCCAGCATCCCGTAGTAGCGCAGGAAGTCGTCGACGAAAGACGGTGGCACCGGCGGGTTCTCGACCCGCTCCACCTGGTGGCCGAGCCGCTCCAACAGTGCGGCGGTGCCCAGGGTCAGCTCGGTGACCTCCGGGCTGGCGTCGCGCAGGATCGACCGGGTGATCACCGCGATCTTCAGCCGCCGCGTCCCCGGTGCGGTGATGTCGCCGATCGGCGGCAGTCTGCGGGCCGGCCAGCTGCGCTCGGCCTCCCGGAAGAACGCCGCGGTGTCCCGCACCGAGCGGGTCAGCACCCCGTTGTAGACGATCCGCACCGGCAGCGCGCGGTGGTCCTTGTCCAGCGGCAGCCGGCCGCGGGTCGGCTTCAGGCCGACCAACCCGGTGCAGGCCGCCGGAATCCGGATCGAGCCGCCGCCGTCGTTGCCGTGCGCGATCGGCACCACCCCGGCCGCGACGAACGCCGCCGACCCCGACGACGACGCGCCGGCGGTGTAGTCGGGGTTCCACGGGTTGCGCACCGCGCCCAGCCGCGGATGCTCGGCGGCGGCGCTCAGGCCGAACTCGGAGAGCTGGGTCTTGCCCAGAGCGACCAGCCCGGTGGACAGGTACAGCCTGGCGAACTCGCCGTCGGCGGCCACCGGCTGCGGCTGCCAGGCGTCGGTGCCCTGCATGGTCGGCATCCCGGCCACGTCGACGTTGTCCTTGACGAACGTCGGTATGCCACTGAAGAACCCGGAGGAGCCGTCCTCTTCGGCGCGGGCCCGGGCCCGGTCGAACGCCGGGTAGGCCAGACCGTTCAGCACCGGGTCGACCGCCTCGGTCCGGGCGATCGCCGCCTCCACCAACTCGACGACCGACACCTCACGGGCCCGGAGCCGCTCGACCAGGC
>NZ_JBYCLB010000039.1:0-2617 GCF_057473705.1 Mycobacterium sp. TH-M15
ATATACGGGTCCGGGACCTGGTCATCGAGTACGCCGCCGACGGCGGCGATCCGGTCCGCCCGATCAACGGGTTGAACCTGTCGCTCACCGCCGGGTCGCTGGTGGTGCTGCTCGGCCCGAGCGGCTGCGGGAAGACGACGCTGCTGTCCTGTCTGGGCGGCATCCTCAGCCCGACCGCCGGCACCATCGAATTCGGGGCGATCGAGGTGACCGCGCTGGGCCGGCGCGAGCTGACCACCTACCGGCGGCGCACCGTGGGCATCGTCTTCCAGTCGTTCAACCTGGTGCCGAGCCTGACGGCGCTGGAGAACGTGATGGTGCCGATGTGGGTGGCGGGGTGGACCCAGTGGTCGGCCCAGGAGCGTGCCCGCACCCTGCTGACCAGTGTCGGCCTCGCCGACCGGACGACCCACAAACCCGGCCACCTCAGCGGCGGCCAGCAGCAGCGGGTGGCGGTGGCCCGGGCGCTGGCCCTGGACCCGCCGCTGATCCTGGCGGACGAACCCACCGCCCAGCTGGACTTCGTCCGGGCCGAGGAGGTGCTGAGACTGCTGCGGGCGATGGCCGCCGGCGACCGGATCGTCGTGGTCGCCACCCACGACACCCGGATCCTGCCGCTGGCCGACCTGGTGATCCAGTTGTCGCCGTCGGCCGCCCCGCCGCCGGACGAGCCCGGGCCGGTCCGGGTGACCCGCGGATCGGTGCTGCTGGAGCAGGGCAGCATCGAGGACATGATCTACGTGGTCGCCGACGGCGAGCTGGAGATCCTCCCCGAGTCGGCACCGGCGAGCCCGGCCGGCGGGCAGCTGAAGATCGGTGTGCCGGGCAGCTACCGCGGCAAGATCGGACCGTTCTTCCGCATCCCCCGGTCGGCCACGGTGCGTCCGCGCACCAACGCGACCGTCGTCGGCTACACGGTTCCGACGTTTCGCAGCCAATTCGGCTTTCCGCCCAGCATCATCACCGACCCGACCCAGTCGGCCTAGCCTAGCGTCGAGCCGCGCCGAACCGCCGGGTCAGCGCCGCGCGGTCCAGCTTGCCGATGCCGCGTCGGGGCAGCGTGTCGACGAGGTGCAGTTCCCGCGGGGCCGCGGTGACGTCGAGGGTGGTCGCGACGTGGTCGCGCAGCTCCGCCGGCGTCGGCGGGGACGCCCCGTCGGCCAGCACCACCGCGACGGCCACCCGCTGGCCCAGCCGGTCGTCGTCGACCCCGAAGACCGCGCAGTCGGCGACCGCCGGATGGCCGCGCAGCGCCGCCTCCACCGGCTCCGGCAGCACGGTCAGCCCGCCGGTGCTGATCGCGTCGTCGGCTCGGCCGAGAATCCGCAGCGATCCCGAATCATCAACGGCACCAAGGTCGTCGGTGACGAACCAGCCGGGCTCGGCGAACGGGTCCGGGGTGACCGGGTTACGGTAGCCGCGGGCCAGCGTCGGACCGCCGATCAGCACCCGGTGATCGGCGGCGATGCGCACCCGCACGCCGTCCAGCGGCAGCCCGTCGTAGACGCACCCGCCGGCCGTCTCGCTCATCCCGTAGCTGCGGACCACGGTGATCCCGGCCGCGGCCGCCGCCGCCAGCACCGGCTGCGGAGCCGGCCCGCCGCCGAGCAGCACGGTGTCCAACTCGGCCAGGGCCGCGGTCGCCGCCGGATCGGCGAGCGCCTTGGCCAGCTGGGTGGCGACCAGCGACGCGTACCGGCGGCCGGCGCCCAGTCGCGCCACCGCGGCCGGGATCTCGCCGGTGTCGAACCCGGCCGAGACGTCCATCTCGACCGGGGTGGTACCGGCGAGGACGCTGCGGACCAGCACCTGCAGGCCGGCGATGTGCCACGGCGGCAGCGCGAGCAGCCACCCGCCGGGCCCGCCCAGCCGGGTGTGGGTGGCCGCGGCGCTGGCGGTCAGCGCCGCCGCGGTCAGCAGCGCGCCCTTGGCGGCGCCGGTGGTGCCCGACGTCGTCACCACGACCGCGATGTCGTCGCCGATCGGCTCGCCGGTCCGCAGCGCGGCGGCGGTGTCGGCCCCGCCGCCGGCCGGGACCGGGACGAATGCCGGACCAGTGCGGTCCAGCACCCGGTGCAGCGCGGGCAGCAACGACGCCACCGCGCCCCCGGGCGGGACCGGCAGTGCCGCCAGGGTGGCTATGTCCGCCCTCCGTTAGCGGGCCGCTCGTCGAACGGCCCGCCCGTGGCGGCCAGCCGGTCCCGGACCCGGGCGACGTCGTCGGGGGCCGGCAGCTCGTCGGTGAACCGGGTGATCATCACCCCGATGTCGACGTTGTCGAAGTCGCCGCGGGCCATCAGCTCCCGGGCGACCGCCGTGACCTCGTCGGCGCTGAGTCGGCGGGACAGCAGCGCGAGCAGCGGGATGTAGTCGGTCTGCGGGACACCCTCGGGATAGCCGGCACGCAACCACGCGACCACCGCATCGAGGAATCGGTTCACGCTGAGTCACTTTCGCTCCGGCGAGCCGGTAACGCCGAGTACACGATCATCACGATGCTACCCGGGTTTGGCGCCCAGGATGTACCAGCCGGTGTGATGGCCGATGAAGTCGCGCGCGATGAACAGCACCGCGACGACGATCATCACCACCAACAGTGCGTAGATGGCCCAGCCGA
>NZ_JBYCLB010000040.1:0-3612 GCF_057473705.1 Mycobacterium sp. TH-M15
GCTCACCGGCGTAGCTTCGGGCCCGCAGCACCGGCAGATAACCCGCCGGCACCCGATCGGCGGGCACCACCTCCACCAGGTCGGGCTCGTGCGCGGAGCCCGCATCCGACGCGGCGTCTCCGGGTTGGTCCACCCAGCGCTGCAGCATGCCGGTGCCTGCCGGGCCGTCACGAATGATGGTGTAGGGCACAATGTTCCAGCCGAGCTGCGTCGAGATCAGGTACGCGCTGAGTTCCCGTCCGGCCAGCGTTCCGTCCGGGAAGTCCCACAGCGGTTCCTCGCCGGCCACCGGCTTGTAGACGCAGTGCACCCGCCGCCCGTCCAGCGCCGCTTCGCACAGGAAGGTGGCGTTGCTCGCCGAGCGGATCCGTCCGAGGATGGTCAGCTGCCCCCGGCGCAGCACCGCGCGATCGTCAGCCTCGTCAGGTTTCCGGGTCATCGTCCGGCTCGGACCACGCGCCGCGCCGGTATCCGTTGGTGCGGACACAGATGTGCCCGGCCGGGTCCAGCGGTTCGTCGCAGAGCGGGCAGGGCGGCCGGCCCGCCGAGATGACCCGGTGCGAGCGGGTGGCGAACTGGCGGGCCGATTCCGGCGTCAGGAAGACCCGCACCGCGTCCGGACCCTCCTCGGTGTCGTCGAGCACCACCGACGCGTCGAACTCGGTGTCGCTGACCGCGAGCAACTCGACGACGACCGTCTGGGCCTCGGAGTCCCAGCCCAGGCCCATGGTGCCGACCCGGAACTCGGCGTCGACCGGGGTGACCAGCGGGCTGAGGTCGTCGACCTCGGCCGGCTCCGGCGGCACCGGGGTGCCGAACCGGCGGTGCACCTCCATCAGCAGCGCCCCGATCCGCTCGGCGAGCACGGCGACCTGCTGCTTCTCCAGCACCACCGAGACCACCCGGTCGTCGTGCACCGCCTGCAGGTAGAACGTGCGGTCGCCGGGCTGCCCGACGGTCCCGGCCACGAAGCGGTCGGGGGTGCGGAAGACGTGGATTGCGCGGGCCATGGCACCTCCAAAATACCGACCGGACGTACCGCACCGGGCACTTGGCCATGCCGCACCGGGCGTTTTGCGGCCTAGTTGTGATGTCCGCCGGGGCGGTCAGTCGGTTGACCCGCCGACGACGGCGTCGCTCTCGGCGAGGCTCGGGCCGGCATCGGGCGGCGGTGCGGTGAGGGCGGCGGCCAGCCGCGCGCCGGTGTGGTTGACGTGGACGACGAACGGGCGGAGCGGGGTGTAGCGGATCACGCTCAGCGATGCCGGGTCGGCGGTCACCCGCTGAAAGCTGTCCAGATGGGTGCCGAGCGCGTCCGCGATCAGCGCCTTGATCACGTCGCCGTGGGTGCAGGCCAGCCAGAGCACGTCGGCGCCGGCCTCCTCGGCGAGCCGCCGGTCGTGCTCGCGGACCGCTGCCACCGCCCGCGACTGCACCTGGGCCAGCCCCTCGCCGTCGGGGAAGACCGCCGCGCTGGGGTGGGCCTGCACCACCGTCCAGAGCGGCTCGTCGGTCAGCTCGGCGATCCTCCGGCCGGTCCAGGAGCCGTAGTCGACCTCGGTCAACCGCTCGTCGACGACCGGCTCCAGCCCCAGCGCCGCCGCCAGCGGCGCCACCGTGTGCCGGCAGCGCAGCAGCGGCGAGCAGACCAGCGCGGCGATCGGCAGACCGTCGACCCGGGCGGGCAGCTCGGCCGCCTGCCGGCTGCCGGTGTCGTCCAGGTCGACCCCTTCCGACCGCCCGGCCAGCACACCGGCGGTGTTCGAGGTGGACCGGCCGTGCCGCAGCAGGATGACGGTCATCTAACGCCACTCCTCAGCATCGCTGCGCTCTGCATCGTCGCCGGCGGTCACGTGGCCGCCACCACGCCGGTGGCCAGCAGCGCCAGCAGCACCGCCGCCAACATCACCCGGTAGCCGACGAACCAGTACATGCTGTGGCCGACCAGGAACCGCAGTAGCCAGGCCACCGCCGCCCAGCCGATGCCGAACGCGATCAGGGTCGCCGCCAGCAGCTGCGGGCCGGTGGCGCTCATCCCCTCGCCGTCCGGGTGGAATGCGTCCGGCAGCGAGAACAGCCCGGAGGCGAAGACCGCCGGGATGGCCAGCAGGAAACCGAACCGGGCGGCCAGCTCGCGGTCCAGCCCGGCGAAGAGCCCGGCGCTGATCGTCACCCCGGACCGGGACACCCCGGGCACCAGCGCCAGCGTCTGGGCGAACCCGACGAAGAGCGCGTCCGCCACGCTCAGCCGGTCGTAGTGGCGGGTCTGCCGGCCGATGTTCTCGGCGGCGGCGATCACCGCCGAGAACACCAGCAACGCGATCGCCACCACCCACAGGTTGCGCACCCCGGAGCGGATCTGGTCCTTGAACAGCAGGCCGAGCACGCAGATCGGGATGGTGCCGACGATCACGTACCAGCCCATCCGGTAGTCCGGGTCGTCATGGGCGGCCAGCAGGCCGCCGCCGCGCGAGGGCACGCCCGCCGTGACCCAGGTCTTCCTGCCCGCCGCCGCCACACCGGCCAGCCAGGCCTTGGCGATCCGGGCGATGTCCTTGGCGAAGTAGACCAGCACCGCCACCTCGGTGCCGAGCTGGGTGACCGCGGTGAACGAGGCGCCGGCGTCACCGGCGAAGAACAACCGGGACACCACCGCCAGGTGACCCGACGACGACACCGGCAGAAACTCGGTCAGCCCCTGCACAACCGAGAGCACGACAACCTGCAACCACGACATCGGCTCGACTGCGGACACGACGACGACCGTACCGGGCGGCGACCGGGCGACCGGACCGCGGCTACCGGTCGGAGCCGAGCGCCGCGACGTGGCGGCCACGTCCTGGCTCTGCGGCACCGGTCCGGTCATCCCCGGCCGGTACACCTCGACGATCAGCGACTGCCGTTCCGCGTGCCAGGCGAGACACTGACGGAGGCCACCGCCGGCCGCCGCGCCGACGGGCGGGGCCGGCCGGGCCGACCGGCACCTCCTTAGAATCGGGTTCGCCGCAGTTCGCCACGACCCAGCCGAGAGCACCCCATTGCCACCGCACCGACCGCACCGTAGCCACCCGGATCAGCCTCGCATCGTCGGGCTGACGCTCTCGGTGGCGCTGCTGGCCGGGTGCTCGGCGAACCCGATCACCGGGCCGCCGACGATCCCGCCGGCGCAGCCCGCCGTCTCCCCGGTTGCCGCCCAGCACCCGGCCGGGACGATCCGGCCGCTCGCCGGCGCACCGGCCGCAGCCGTCTTCGACCCGGCGACGTCGCGGCTGGCGGTGTTCTCCCCCGGTTCCGAGCCGCGGAACCCGGCCGTGCTGACCGTGTTCGACGCCGCGCCGGGCCCGCCGCGCAGCATCGCGCTGCCCGGCCCGGCGACCGCACTCAGCGGCGACGGTCGGGGCCGCGCCTACCTGTCGGCGCGCGGCGGCTATTTCGTCGTGGACCTGGCCGCCGGGCAGACCGCCCGGGTCGACGTCACCGCCGCCGCCGACGTCGACTTCACCGCCATCGCCCGACGCGCCGACGGCCGCACGGTGCTCGGCAGCGCCGACGGCGCCGTCTACACGCTGGCCGCCGAGACCGGCTCCGAAGCGGGCGTCGCCGCCCGCACCA
>NZ_JBYCLB010000041.1:0-6253 GCF_057473705.1 Mycobacterium sp. TH-M15
GACCACCTGACAATCTCGCACCCGAGGCGTGCGGAAGCAAACCTGACCTCGGCGTCGAGCCGGCTCACCGATCGCCGGGCCGAGCCTCCGGCACCGGCTCGACACGCGGCCACCAGGCCAACGCCTCGACCCCGGCCGGAACTTCCCCGACGTTCTCTACCAGCCTCGATAGCCGTCTTCGGCCGCTGATCCGCAGTGCCGGGCGGCTGCCGCGGGTTCCGATCAAGGTGGGGGCGATACCGACCCGCATCAGTGCCGAGGCCAGTGCCGGATAGGTGTCCGGCGCGTGCGGGTCCAGCCCCAGCAGGTACCGGTCGGCCTCCGGGCTGCCCGCCGCCAACGTCCAGGCCCGCAGCTCGCGAGGCCCGGGCACCCACTGCGGCGGCACCGTCTTGACCGCGCCACGGGTCCACTGCGCGGCGATCCCGCGCAACCGGACATCCACCCCGGTCCGCACCAGCGGGGTGTTCTCCTCGCTGGTGGCGATCTCGACCGACAAACCGGCCTCGCCGATCAGCGCAGCCAGCGCCGACGCCCGCCAGGGTTGATCGACGATGACCGACAGCCGAGCACCGTCGCCGACGACCGCGATCTGGCCGGTGGTCGCCAACAACCCGGTCAGATCGGTGACGCTGGGCGGCACCGACTCTGCCGAGAAGAACGACAACTGGCTCACGTCACCGACAGTAAGCCAGGCTCGCTCACCTGCCGCACCGCCGAGCCGACCGGACCGAAACGACCCTCGGCAGCGCCCGTCCGGGAGCCGTCGAGGGTCGTCGGGCTCAGCTTGCTCAGATGGAGCGAACGCCGGTGGCCTGCGGCCCCTTGGGGCTCTGGCCGACCTCGAACTCCACCCGCTGGTTCTCCTCGAGCGTGCGGAAGCCGCTTCCCTGGATCTCCGTGTAGTGGACGAACACGTCGGCCGACCCGTCCTCGGGCGCGATGAAGCCGAAGCCCTTCTCCGCGTTGAACCACTTCACAGTTCCCTGTGGCATCTGTCGATCTGTCCTTACTCTTACTGCCGGTGCGGTGCACCGTCGGTCAGGGCACCGACTTTCGGCACCCCGGGCCTGTCCCGGCCGCTGTACCGTTGTGGGTTGGAACAGCGACCGTAACGAACATCCTGCGAAAGTTTGACACGACCACAGAAGCTACGACCGCCCAACAGTCAATCACGTTCGTCGTGTCGGCGACAGTATGGTCCGGAAATCCGTAATCGGCAGGTCACAATTGCGGCGGCAAAACTTCGAGGACACGAGAAACGATGGCGAATTTCGGTCGCGAGCTCCTGACCGCGACGCTGATCGGTACCGCGCCCGGCGAGCACCCGCTGCGCCATGTCGCCGACCTACCGGCGTCGACCGGCCGGCCCGACCGCTGGCCGGCCTGGGCTGAGCCCGACGTCGTGCGGGCGTTCACCGACCGGGGCATCCGCACCCCGTGGTCGCACCAGCTGGCCGCCGCCGAACTCGCGCATGCCGGCCGGCACGTCGTCGTCGCCACCGGCACCGCGTCGGGTAAGTCACTCGCCTATCTGCTGCCGGTACTGCACGCGCTGGCCGCCGACCCGCGGGCACGGGCGCTGTATCTCTCGCCGACCAAGGCGCTCGGCCACGACCAGCTGCGCACGGCACACGCGTTGACCGCCGCGATCCCCGGGCTGGCCGACGTGGCGCCGACCGGCTACGACGGGGACAGCGCCGGCGAGGTACGCCGGTTCGCCCGGGAACGATCCCGCTGGGTGTTCTCCAACCCGGACATGGTCCATCTCTCGATGCTGCGCAACCATGCCCGCTGGGCGGTGTTCCTGCGCAATCTACGCTTCCTCGTCGTCGACGAATGTCATTACTACCGAGGTGTTTTCGGATCTAACGTGGCGATGGTGCTGCGCCGCCTGCTGCGACTCTGCGGTCGCTACGGTGATGGGCCGGCCAACCCGGCCACCGCCTTGCCGACCGTGGTCTTCGCCAGTGCCACCACCGCGTCCCCGGGGGCCAGCGCCTCGGCGCTGATCGGCCGGCCGGTCGCCGAGGTCACCGAGGACGGCTCACCGCACGGAGCGCGCACCGTGGCGCTGTGGGAGCCCGCGCTCTGCGCCGAGCTGACCGGGGAGAACGGCGCTCCGGTGCGACGGTCCGCCGGCGCCGAAGCGGCCCGGGTGATGGCCGACCTGATCGCCGAGGGAGCGCGCACGCTGACCTTCGTGCGGTCCCGGCGCGGCGCGGAGCTCACCGCGCTGGCGGCGCGGGCCCGGCTGGGCGCGGTCGCACCCCAGCTGGTGGGCAAGGTCGCCTCGTACCGGGCCGGCTACCTCGCCGAGGACCGCCGGGCGCTGGAACGGGCGCTGGTCGACGGCGAGCTGTACGGCCTGGCCACCACCAACGCGCTGGAGCTCGGTGTCGACATCGCCGGGCTGGACGCGGTGGTGATCGCCGGATTCCCCGGGACGGTGACCTCATTCTGGCAGCAGGCCGGTCGGTCCGGCCGGCGCGGGCAGGCGGCGTTGATCGTGCTGATCGCCCGCGACGACCCACTGGACACCTACCTGGTTCATCATCCGTCGGCGCTGCTGGACCGGCCGGTCGAGCAGGTGGTGATCGATCCGGAGAACCCCTACGTGCTCGGACCGCAACTGCTCTGCGCAGCAACCGAACTGCCGCTGGAGCAGGCCGAGGTGACCCACCTGGGGGCCGAGCAGGTGGTCACCGCCCTGGTCGACGACGGACTGCTGCGCGCCCGCTCCGGCAGATACTTCCCGGCCCCCGGGCTGAACCCGCACGCCGGCGTCGACATCCGGGGGTCCGCCGGTGGTCAGATCAACATCGTGGAGGCCGACACCGGTCGGGTGCTGGGCAGCGTCGGCGCCGATCAGGCCCCGGTGCAGGTACACCGGGGCGCGGTCTACCTGCACCGGGGGGAGAGCTACCTGGTCGACTCGCTGGACACCCAGGGGGCGCTCGCCCTGGTACACGCCGAGGACCCCGGATACACGACATTCGCCCGCGAGGTCACCGACATCGAGGTCACCGGCGCTGGCGAGCGGGTCTGGTTCGGGCCGGTCAGCCTGGGCCTGGTTCCGGTCACGGTCACCCATCGCGTCGTCGGCTATCTGCGCCGGCGGCTCACCGGCGAGGTCCTCGACTTCGTCGACCTGGACATGCCGCCGTATACGCTGCCCACCACCGCGGTGGTCTACACCGTCACCGACGACGCGCTGGCCGGTTGCGGCCTCGAGCAGCGCCGGATTCCCGGCTCGCTGCACGCGGCCGAGCACGCCGCGATCGGGTTGCTTCCGTTGGTGGCCAGCTGCGACCGGGGCGACATCGGCGGCTTGTCGACGGCACTGGGTCCGGATGAACTCGGCGCACTGCCGAGCGTCTTCGTCTACGACGGTCATCCGGGCGGCGCCGGGTTCGCCGAGCGGGGTTTCCACGCGGCATCCACCTGGCTGGCCGCCACCGTCGCCACGATCGAGTCCTGCGAATGCCCGAACGGGTGTCCGTCGTGTGTGCAGTCACCCAAGTGCGGCACCGGTAACGATCCACTGGACAAAGCCGGCGCGGTGCGGCTGCTGCATCTGGTCTTGACGGAACTGAATCAAAACGGCACGTAGCGTTACGTTATCCGGATCTCGCGGAACTGTGGAGTCGGCCGTCCCCCTCCGGCGGCCGACTCCCACAAACCGCTAGTCGGCAGCCGCAATCGCAGCGCTTTCCTCGCCGTTGAAGACATAACGGTCGTGCTGTACAGCCCGGGGAACGGTCGGACGACGCGATCCGCTCCCAACCCCGGAAACCGGAGTGCACCTGAAAATACCGGGCGGGCAGATCGGTCGCAACCCGACCCGATTCGCTCGGCCCGCCGTTAAAATCTTCGCCATGGCCAACGACTGGTTGTTGGTGGAGACATTGGGCGAAGAACCGGTCGTGGTCGCTCAGGGGCGACAGCCGAAGAATCTGGTCCCGATCACTGCGTTTCTTCGCCGCAGCCCGCACCTGGCCGCGATCCAGATGGCCATCGCCGAGACGGTGGAGACCGGGCAGGGCCTGGCCAGCATCACCTCCAAGAACCGCCGGGTGATCCGCACCGAACCGGTGCAGATGTCCGACGGCCGGATACACGGCGTGCACGTCTGGTGCGGGCCGACGGAGACCGAACCGCCGGAACGGCCGCTGCCGGGTCCGGTGAAATGGGATGTGACCCTGGGCATTGCCATCGACACCCCGCAGTCGCTGATCAACCGCGGCCAGGACCCCGAGACGGGGTCGACCGAGGGCAGGGCCTTCGCCGAAGTCCTGACCGCCCGCGAGTTCAACCCCAACGACAGCAAGGTGCTCGCGCTGGCCGTGCGCGCCGAGCCGGGCCAAACAATCTGTACCTGCTGGGATCTCACCGACACGGAGGGCGCCCCGATCACCCTGTGTTTTGTCGCGCGCACGGCGCGGGAGCCCGGGGCCGACGGGCGTGGGCACCTGGTGTCGCGTGGAATGAACTGGCGCGGCGAGCAAGACGGGACAACACGACGGCCCGATCTGCTCGCCCAGCGGATCCTGAACGGACTGGCCCAGCCGGGGGTGCATCGCGCGCTGTTCGGCCTGGACGACTGGCGGATCCTGAAGTGGCTGGACGAACCGATGCCGCTCTACGACTGGCGCGATACTGTGGCCGCGCCCCGGGTACACCCCGACGACAAACCCGTCGAGGAGCGGATGGGGGCCGAGCTCGGCTCCGGGCCGACCGCCGGGGTGCTGCGGCTCCGCCGGACCGGCGGCGGCTGGGTTCCGCTGTACCTCACCGTCAACCGGGTGGAATTCGACGACGACGCCGTGGTCGGACTGGTAGCCATGCGGTTGGCGACCGACGAGGAGATCGCCGCCGCCGGGCTGCCCGGCCCTGATCCGGCGCAGTCGTAGCCCCGGCTAGGTCGGGGTGGCCGGCCCGGCGCGGGCCACGGCGCTGGCCGGGCCGAGACCCGGCACCCGGATCACCGGTGCGACTTCGACACTGACCACCACATCCAGTCCGTCGGCACCGCAGCGGAGTTGGTTCGCCCGCATTCGGCGGACGACCTGCGCCGCGCGTTCGCACGCCGCCGTGACGCCGGACGGCAGCCACCCGGCCGCGGTGACCGCGGCCAGATCGGCAACGGCCTGCGCCCGGTGCCGGCCGACCACGGCCGAGCCGAGACAGAGACCGCCGCCGGTGACGCCGAGCAGCACCGCGATCATGGCGGTCGCCAGAACCGTTGCCGCGCCGCGGTCGTCGGCACGGCGCTGACCGGAGGTGGCGCGGCTCAGCCAGGCGGTTCGACGCCGGAAACGCTCTCGGCGGTGATCGCCAGCGTGGGCAGCAGCGTCGAGCGCGCCGTCACCACCGCCACCACGAACGCGCCGTCGCTGCGCAGCTGGACTGTCGCGCCGGTGGGGGCGATGTCCCGGGCGATCCGGATCGCGGCCTGGCGATCGCCGCGGGCGGCCAGCCGGGCCGCCTCGCGTGCGGCATCGAGACAGCGCAGCTGCATCGTCACCGCGGTGAGGCCGGCCAGCGCCAGCACCAACACCGCGGCCAGGGTGACCATGGCGAACGCCGCCTCGACCGTGCTCGCCCCGGCACTGCCGGCGACGACGTTCAGACACCCGTGTTCAGCGCCCGGCCGATCACCCGGGTCAGGGCCGATACGACCGAGTCGCCGGTGACCACGGTGTACAGGATCGCCCCGAACGCGGCGGCGGCGATCGTCCCGATCGCGTACTCGACCGTCGACATCCCCGACTCGTCGGTCGCCAGCAGTGTCATCCGTCCCTGCAGGATCCGTACCACGGTGCGCCCCCGCTCTTTCACGTTCATCGACTCTCCTTCCGTTGCCACCCCGGTCCGGGGTGTTCGCGGCCGCTCCGCGAAGTCTCGACTGCGGACCGGCGGCCGGCGTCACAGCAGGCCCGATCGCAGCACGTTGCCGGCCAGTCCCGCGACCACCGGCACGATTCCCAGACAGACGAAGGCCGGCAGGAAGCAGACGCCGAGCGGCGCGGCGATCATCACCCCGGCCCGCTCGGCGGCCGCCGTCGCCGCATGGGCGGCGTCGACACGGCACTCGCTGGCAAGCTCGGCGACCCCCGCGGCCAGTGCGGTGCCGGAGGAGCCCGACCGTCGGGCCAGCCGCAGCAATGCCTGAGTCTGCTTGCCGACGTCTCGCAGCCGCCGGCCCGGCGGCGTCGACCAGGCCGCGCCCGGGTCGGCACCCAGGGCGAGC
>NZ_JBYCLB010000042.1:0-2232 GCF_057473705.1 Mycobacterium sp. TH-M15
CATCGCCGAGCGGGTCGCCGCCGGCCGTCCGGTGCTGGGGGTGTGCGTCGGCATGCAGATCCTGTTCGCCCGCGGCATCGAGTTCGGGGTGCAGACCAAAGGCTGCGGGCAATGGCCGGGGGAGGTCACCCGGCTGCGCGCCCCGGTGATCCCGCACATGGGGTGGAACGTGGTGGACGCCGCGCCGGGCAGCGTGCTGTTCAAGGGCCTGGACGCCGACACCCGGTTCTACTTCGTGCACTCCTACGCCGCGCAGCGCTGGGAGGGTGCGCCGGAGGCGATGCTGACCTGGGCTACCCACCGGGTGCCCTTTCTGGCCGCGGTCGAGGACGGTGCGCTGTCCGCCACCCAGTTTCATCCCGAGAAGAGCGGGGATGCCGGTGCGGTCGTGCTGAGCAATTGGGTCGAGGGGTTGTGAAGCTTTGCGCGAAGGTGCATTCCGCTACGCGAATGCCGAGAAGCCGCGTCGCCAGTTGCACTTTCGGCGCCCAGGAGGAGATGTGCTGATTCTGTTACCCGCCGTCGACGTGGTCGAGGGCCGTGCCGTCCGCCTGGTGCAGGGCAAGGCGGGCAGTGAGACCGAGTACGGTTCGGCGCTGGACGCCGCGCTGACCTGGCAGCGCGACGGCGCCGAATGGATCCACCTGGTGGACCTGGACGCCGCCTTCGGCCGCGGCTCCAACCGCGAGCTGCTCGCCGAGGTGGTCGGCAAGCTCGACGTGCGGGTGGAACTGTCCGGCGGCATCCGCGACGACGACTCCCTGGCCGCGGCGCTGGCCACCGGCTGCGCCCGGGTGAACCTGGGCACCGCGGCGCTGGAGAACCCGCAGTGGTGCGCCCGGGCGATCGCCGAGCACGGCGACAGGGTGGCCGTCGGGCTGGACGTCCAGATCGACGACGGACGGCACCGGCTGCGCGGGCGCGGCTGGGAGACCGACGGCGGCGACCTGTGGGAGGTGCTGGAACGCCTTGACGGCGAAGGCTGTTCGCGCTACGTCGTCACCGACGTCACCAAGGACGGCACGCTGGGCGGGCCCAACCTGGACCTGCTGGCCCGCGTCGCCGAGCGCACCGAAGCCCCGGTGATCGCCTCCGGCGGCGTGTCCAGCCTCGACGACCTGCGCGCGATCGCCACCCTGGCCGGCCGCGGCGTGGAGGGCGCCATCGTGGGCAAGGCCCTCTACGCCGGGCGGTTCACCCTGCCGCAGGCGCTGGCCGCGGTGCGGGCATAGGGTCGCGATGGACCTCCACGCGTTGGTCGCCCAGGCGTCGGTGATCCTCGACGCCGTCGTGCCCCGGTTCCTGGACGGCCACCGGGCCGACTCGGCGGTCGCCAAGAAGGGCAACGACTTCGCCACCGAGATCGACCTGGCGATCGAGCGGCAGGTGGTCGCCGCCCTGGTCGGGGCTACCGGGATCGGCGTGCACGGCGAGGAGTTCGGCGGCGCCGACCTCGACGAGCCGTGGGTGTGGGTGCTGGACCCGATCGACGGCACCTTCAACTACGCCGCGGGGTCACCGATGGCCGCGATCCTGCTGGGCCTGCTGCACGACGGGGACCCGGTCGCGGGCCTGACCTGGCTGCCGTTCGTCGACGAGCGCTACACCGCCGTCGCCGGGGGCCCGTTGCTGAAAAACGGTGTGCCGCAGCCGCCGCTGGCCGACACCAAACTGGCCGACAGCCTGGTCGGGGTCGGCACGTTCAGCGCCGACGCGCGGGGCCGCTTCCCCGGACGGTATCGGATGGCCGTGCTGGAAAACCTCAGCCGGGTGTCGTCGCGGCTGCGCATGCACGGCTCCACCGGCATCGACCTCGTCTACGTCGCCGACGGGATCTTGGGTGGGGCTATCAGTTTCGGAGACCACATCTGGGACCACGCCGCCGGGGTGGCGCTGGTGCGGGCCGCCGGCGGCATCGTCACCAACCTCGCCGGTGAGGAGTGGACACCCGCCGCGCGGTCGGTGCTGGCCGCGGCGCCCGGCGTGCACGGCGAGATCCTCGAACAGCTGCGCGCCACCGGCGCACCCGAGGACTACTGAGATGGGTCCGTCAACGTCCGCCAACGGCCTTGCCGTGCGCGTGATCCCGTGCCTGGATGTCGACGCCGGGCGCGTCGTCAAGGGCGACAACTTCGAGAACCTGCGCGACGCCGGCGATCCGGTGGTGCTGGCGGCCGCCTACGACGCCGATGGCGCCGACGAGCTGACCTTCCTGGACGTGACCGCGTCGTC
>NZ_JBYCLB010000043.1:0-3664 GCF_057473705.1 Mycobacterium sp. TH-M15
ACCACGACGGCGACGACCATGACGGTTACCGCCATCACCAGGACGGCCCAGCCCGCCTCGCCGGGCCGCAGCGACTCGCCGAGCAGCACCACACTGAGCACCGCCGCCAGCACCGGCTCGACCAGCATCATCGTCGGCAGCGACGCGGTCAACGCACCGGCCCGGAACGACGACTGCTGGAAGACCGTCCCGGTCAGCGCCAGCACCAGCCACCCGTACAGCTCGGGCGATGCCAGCAGCGGGCCCAGACCGCGGCCGAGCAGATCGATCACGGTTTTGGTCAGCACGGCGAATACCCCCCACGACGACGCCGACACCACCGCCAACAGCACCGCCGCCACCCGACCGGGCCGGATACGCGCTCCGAGCAGGCACAACAGCAACGGCGGCCCGAGCACCGCGATCACCACGGCCCAGGTCCGCAGCGAGGCATGTGATTCGCCGGCGGTGGGGCGTCCGACCACGATCACCACCGCGTCGGCGGCGGCCAGCACCGCCGCCCACACCCAGACCACGCGACCCATCCGTTGTCGGGTCAGCGCGGCGTTGATCGGCAGCGCGAACAGCAGCGACGTCACCAGCAACGCCTCGACCAGCAGCACCGAACCCAGCCCGAGAGCGGCGATCTGCAGCACGGTGCCGCCGACCGCGGCCGTACCGCCCAGCCACCACCGCCGGTCGCGCAACAGCCGGCCGAACAACTCGAGGTGACCGATCTGTTCGTCGCCGACCACGTTCGCGGCCCGGTGCTGGGTGGCATCGCCGATCGCGATGAACAGCGCAGCGCCGAGCGCCAACAGCGCCGTGATCTCCGGCTCGACCACGCTTTACCTCCTCCGCCGGTCTCCGTCGGCTACGAATGTCGCACACGCGTGTCGTCGGGGCGTCTGCGGCAACGCGGCGGCGCACCCCGCGGCCACCTGCTTGAATACCAGTAGAAGTAAGGCGCCGCCGGTGCGCGGTAGGGGCGTGGGATCTCCACGCGGAGGGTTAGGTGACCGGAGGCTATGACCACCAGGAGGACCAGCAGGAGCGATTCGCCGGGTCCGCAGCCAACCCCGCACCCGATTCCGCGGCCGGGTCCGCGACCCACAGCGCGGCCCGCCCCGCACGCGATGGCCCCATCGGCACCGAGCGACCCGCGCCGGTTCGGCCGCATCGACGACGACGGCACGGTGTGGCTGGTCACCCCGGCCGGTGAACGTCGGATCGGGTCCTGGCAGGCCGGCGACACCGACGCGGCATTCGCGCATTTCGGTCGCCGATTCGACGATCTGAGCACCGAGGTCGCCCTGCTGGAGGACCGGTTGGCGTCCGGCACCGGAGACGCCCGCAAGATCAAGGCCACCGCAGCGAGCCTGAGCGAGGCGCTGCCGACCGCGGCCGTGCTCGGCGACGTCGACGCCCTGGCCGGCCGGTTGGCCGCCATCTGCGGACAAGCCGAGGCCGTGGCCGAGCAGGACCGGGCGCAGCGCGCCGAACGCCGCGCGGCCGCGACCGCGCGCAAGGAAGCGTTGGCCACCGAGGCCGAGGAGCTGGCCGCCAACGCCACGCAGTGGAAGTCCGCGGGCAACCGGCTGCGGGCCATCCTCGAGGAATGGAAGACGGTAGGCGGGCTGGACCGGAAAACCGACGACGCGCTGTGGAAGCGCTATTCGGCGGCGCGGGACGCGTTCAACCGTCGGCGCGGAACGCACTTCGCCGAGCTGGACCGGGAACGGGTCTCCGCCCGGCAGGAGAAGGAGCGGTTGTGCCGGCGAGCCGAGGAGCTGGCCGAATCCACCGACTGGGGCGCCACCGGCGCCGCGTTCCGCGATCTGCTCACCGCGTGGAAGGCGGCCGGGCGGACGGCCAAAGACGTCGACGACCAGCTGTGGCGGCGGTTCAAAGCGGCCCAGGACGTGTTCTTCAGCGCGCGCAACTCGGCCACCGCCGAACGCGACGCCGGGCTGGAGGCCAACGCCGCCGCCAAGGAGGCCCTGCTCGCCGAGGCGGAGCGGATCGATCCGACCAACCGGGACGCGGCCCGGGCCGCGTTGCGGTCGATCCTCATCAAGTGGGACGCGATCGGCAAGGTGCCCCGGCAGCGCTCTGCCGAGCTGGAGCGACGGCTGCGGGCACTGGAGAGGAAGCTGCGCGACACCGCCGACCCGGCCGGGGCCGACCCGCAGGCGCAGGCCCGCGCCGAGCAGTTCCGCGCCCGCGCCGAGCAGTTCGCCCGGCAGGCCGACAAGGCTCAGGCCGCCGGCCGGGAGGCAGACGCCGCGCAGGCCCGGCAGAGCGCCGAACAGTGGCAGCAGTGGGCTGACGCCGCCGAACAGGCGTTGAGCCGGAAAAGCTAGTCCGGCTTGCGGTCCCGGTCGGCGCGCTGCTCACCGGGACCGCCGAGTTCGTCCAGCAGACTCTTGGACTGGTTCTTCGCAGCAACCTCGCGACGGTGCGCCTCGGCGGCCAGCTGCACGACGGTGCGCGCCCACACCAACCGGGCCCAGTGGAACGTCAGGACGATCACCGTCAGCCACCCGATGACCAACCCGATCCCCGGGCCCGGGTGACCCGCGGAGACCGTCTGCCGAGACCACACCGCCAGCAGTCCGGCCACGCTCGCCACCGCGGTGCCGGCCAGCGCGAACCAAGCCATCACCCACCGCCGGGTCAGCAGCGCCAGCAACGAGAAACCCACCCCGAAGACCAGCGCCAGCCACATGAACAGCCGCGACGGCAGCGTCACCTCGGCCGCTCCGGCGCCTTCGCCGGCGCCGAGCACATCCCAGCCCCGAACCGAACCGGTGTGCGGCAGCAGAAACGACACCAGCAGCACGAAGACCCCGATCAGAACGACCAGGGCGCGGCCGCCGGGCTCGATCTGCCGCGCGATCCGCCGCTCCACCGCCTCCAGATCGGAGCGGTAGGAATCGAAGTCCGCGTGGTCTCCGTCGCTCATCGCCGGCTCACTTCGCACAGCGGAGTCGACGGCGGCGGCGTCGCGGCGGGTGCGCCGATTCGGGGCATCCCCAGGGTGATCGGCCGTGGGCCGCCGGCGTGGGCGTCGCCGGCCCGGGTGCGGCGGTGGGTCAGCACCGGCCCGTCGGCGAGCAGGTGGTGCGGCGCCGCGCCGGTCACCGTGGTGGTGATGACGTCGCCCGGGCGGATCTGCCGGTCCCCCGGGGCGAAGTGCACCAGCCGGCCGTCCCGGGCGCGGCCGCTCATCCGCGCGGTGCGGGCATCCTTGCGTCCCTCGCCGACCGCGGCCAGCACCTCGACGGTGCGCCCCAGCTGCGCCTGATTCTCGGTCAGCGAGATCTCCTCCTGCAGCGCAACCAGCCGGTCGTAGCGCTGCTGCACCACCTCTTTCGGCAGTTGGCCGGGGAGCTCGGCGGCCGGTGTCCCCGGCCGGATCGAGTACTGGAAGGTGAAGGCCGCGGAGAACCGGGCCGCCCGCATCACGTCCAGGGTGGCCGCGAAGTCGTCCTCGGTCTCGCCGGGGAAGCCGACGATCACATCGGTGCTGATCGCGGCATCGGGGATCGCGGTGCGCACCCGGTCGAGGATGCCCAGGTAGCGCTCGGCCCGATAGGAGCGCCGCATCGCCCGCAGGATCCGGTCGGAGCCGGACTGCAGCGGCATGTGCAGCGTCGGGCAGACGTTCGCCGTCTCGGCCATC
>NZ_JBYCLB010000044.1:0-10075 GCF_057473705.1 Mycobacterium sp. TH-M15
CAAGCACTTCGAGGAGGCCGACGCCGAGAACCCACGGCCGTCGGCGGTGGACGCCATCCGCGCCGGCGAGGTCGACCTGGTGATCAACACCCCGTTCGGCAATTCCGGCCCGCGGGTGGACGGCTACGAAATCCGGTCGGCCGCGGTGAGCATGAACATCCCGTGTGTGACCACGGTGCAGGGCGCCGCGGCCGCCGTCCAGGGCATCGAGGCCCGGATCCGCGGTGACATCAGCGTGCGATCGCTGCAGGAGCTGCACAGCGTTCTCGGCGGGCAGTAGCGGTGGCCGGGTTCGGGGCGCGGCTGGCCCGCGCGATCGCCGAACGCGGACCGCTGTGCCTGGGCGTCGACCCGCATCCCGAGCTGCTGACCGCCTGGGGCCTGCCGGGGACCTCGGACGGGCTGGCCGCGTTCTGTGACAGCTGCGTGGCGGCGTTCGCGGGCTTCGCGGTGGTCAAACCGCAGGTGGCGTTCTTCGAGGCACACGGCTCGAAGGGCTATGCGGTGCTGGAGAACACCATCGCCGCGCTGCGCGACGCGGGAGTGCTGGTGCTGGCCGACGCCAAGCGGGGCGACATCGGCTCCACGATGGCGGCCTACGCCGCCGCCTGGGCCGGCGACTCGCCGCTGGCCGCCGACGCGGTGACCGCGTCGCCGTACCTGGGCTTCGGGTCGCTGCGGCCGCTGCTGGACGCCGCGGCCGCGCACGACCGGGGTGTGTTCGTGCTGGCCGCCACGTCCAACCCGGAGGGAGCATCGGTGCAGCGCGCCACCGTTGCCGGCGGCGGACGCACCGTGGCGCAGTCGATCGTCGACGCCGCCGCCGAGGCCAACCGGGCCCTCGCCCCCGATCCCGGCCCGGTCGGGGTGGTAGTCGGCGCCACGCTGGCCGAGGTGCCCGATCTGAGCGAGCTGGGCGGGCCGGTGCTGGTGCCCGGTGTCGGTGCCCAGGGTGGCCGGCCGGAGGCGCTCGGCGGCCTCGGCGGGGCCGGCCGTGGGCAGGTGCTGCCGGCGGTGTCGCGCGCGGTGCTGCGGGCCGGACCGGACGTCGAGTCACTGCGGGCCGCCGGGGAGCGGATGCGCGACGCGGTCGGCTACCTGGCCTGAGGCGCTGGACACTTCGCAATGGAGTCAGCCACGGATCGAGGTGATGAGATCGCCGCAGTTGCGGGTCAGGCGTTTCAGAACTTGCGGGCGACCGCTGGCCCACCTGCACCGTTACTGCGACGCCTCCGCGATGAGGGCGCGGATTTTGTGAACCGGGATGGTCTTGTCGTCGTCCACGGCGGCGCTGAGGGCTGCTTCGAGGGTGCGGCGGATCACCTGGCCGGTGGTGATGTGTTCTTCGGATGCGCGTCGGCGCAGCACGTCGAGGACCGTGGCGGGTAGTCGCACGGTGAATGCGTCCATCGGCTCGGTTCCTGCCTCCGAGGTATCGGCGGCCTGGGGTGTCGGTTCGGATGCGTTGATCTCTTCGCAGAGGTCGGTGTTGTGGTAGTGGTCGGCCAGCTTGGTTTTCGGCCGGCGGCTAACGGGCTCACGGCCGGCCCAGCCGCTGGCCGGTAACCCCAATGCCCGGACAAAACCCGGCCCCGGGGACGACAATGGGTCGATGGCGAGCGCTTCGAAGCGGTCGACGAAATCACCGGTGGGGACGGCGAAGAAGCCGACGGCGCCCCCGGCCGACGGTGATGCCGGCGGCTCGGGCGGCAATGGTCGGCAGGCCCCGGTCGCGGCCGAGACCGGCGCATTGGACGTGGCGCTCTCCACCCGCAGCCCGTTCCCGCCGATCGACGAGTATGCGTTCCTCTCCGACTGCGAGAACACCTGCCTGATCGCGCCGAACGGATCGGTCGAGTGGATGTGCCTGCCGCGGCCGGACTCGCCGAGCGTCTTCGGCGCCATCCTGGACCGCGGCGCCGGCCACTTCCGGGTCGGCCCGTACGGGCAGGGCGTCCCGGCGCAGCGGATCTACCAGCCCGGCGGACTGATCGTGGAGACCACCTGGCAGACCGAGACCGGCTGGCTGACCGTGCACGACTGCCTGGTGATGGGCCGCTGGCACAACACCGACAAGCGGTCCAAGACGCACCGCCGGGCGCCGACCGACTGGGACGCCGGCCACATCCTGCTGCGCACCATCAGGTGCGTCAGCGGCACCGTCGAGGTGGAGGTCAGCTGCGAACCGGCCTTCGACTACCACCGCCAGGAGGCGCACTGGGAGTACTCCGGCCAGGTCTACGAGGAGGCCACCGCCACCTGTGACGGCAGCGCCGACGGCAGCCAACCCACCCTCAAACTCACCACCAACCTGCGGCTGGGCATCGAAGGGCCGGAGGCCAACGCCCGCACCCGGATGACCGAGGGCGACGAAGCGTTCGTGGCGCTGTCCTGGTCGCCGCTGCCGGCGCCGCGGACCCAGGAGGAGGCGCTGCAGAAGCGGTGGCAGACCGCCGAATGCTGGCGGCAGTGGATCACCATCGGCAAGTTCCCGGACCACCCGTGGCGGGGCTACCTGCAGCAGAGCGCGCTGGCGCTGAAGGGGCTCACCTATGCGCCGACCGGAGCGCTGATGGCGGCGTCCACCACGTCGTTGCCGGAAACACCTGGGGGCGTACGTAACTGGGATTACCGCTACGCCTGGGTGCGGGACTCGACGTTCGCGCTGTGGGGCCTGCACACGCTCGGCCTGGATCGGGAGGCCAACAACTTCTTCCATTTCCTCTCCGACGCGGCGCTCGACGAGAACGGCGAAGCCCAGACGCTGCAGGTGATGTACGGGGTCGGCGCCGAGAAGACGCTGACCGAGATCGAACTGGGCCATCTCTCCGGCTACGACGGCGCCAGCCCGGTGCGGATCGGCAACGGCGCCTACCGGCAACGGCAGCACGACGTCTGGGGCGCCATGCTGGATTCGGTGTATCTGCATGCCCGCTCCCGCGACGAGCATGTGCCCGAACAGCTCTGGCCGATCCTGAAGAAACAGGTGGAGCAGGCCATCGACAACTGGAACCGTCCGGACCGTGGCATCTGGGAGGTGCGCGGCGAGCCGCAGCACTTCGTGTCGTCCAAGGTGTACTGCTGGGTCGCGGTCGACCGCGGGGTGAAGCTGGCGCTGCTGCACGGCGAGCAGGACTACGCCCGCAGCTGGGCGGCGGTAGCCGCCGAGATCAAGGCCGACGTGCTGGCCAACGGCGTCGACGCGCGCGGTGTGTTCACCCAGCGCTACGGCAGCCCCGCGCTGGACGCGTCGGCGCTGCTGATCCCGCTGCTGCGTTTCCTGCCGCCGGAGGATCCGCGGGTGCGGGCGACCGTGCTGGCCATCGCCGACGAGCTCACCGTCAACGGGCTGGTGCTGCGCTACCGGGTGGAGGAGACCGACGACGGGCTGGTCGGCGAGGAGGGCACCTTCACCATCTGCTCGTTCTGGCTGGTCTCTGCGCTGGTCGAGATCGGCGAGCTGACCCGGGCCAAACAGCTCTGCGAGCGGCTGCTGGCGTTCGCCAGCCCGCTGCGGCTCTACGCCGAGGAGATCGACACCCGCACCGGGCGGCACCTGGGCAACTTCCCGCAGGCGTTCACCCACCTGGCGCTGATCAACGCCGTGGTGCACGTCATCCGGGCCGAGGAGGACGTGGAGGCCGGCGAGTTCCAGCCCGCCCACTGAGCGCGCCGGGTGCCGGCCGTGGGTAGGGTGCAAACGGAGAGGGGATGACCAAATGGTCGGGGATCGTCGGGCCGCCTCCAGCGCCGCACCACACGTCGTCGTCTTGTTCGGCGCCACCGGTGATCTAGCCCGCCGCAAGCTGCTTCCGGGCCTGTTCCACCTGTCGATGTCGAAGCTGGCGCCGCCGCTGCGCGTCGTCGGCACCTCGCTGGACGAGCTGGACGACGACGCGTTCCGCAAGGTCGCGGTGCGCGCCTGCGAGGAGTTCTCCCACGACGACGCCGCCTCGACCGAGGACCGGGACGGCTGGGCGCAGACGCTGAGCTACGTGCCGCAGAAGAGCGGTCCGGAGGCGCTGGCCGCCGCGGTGCGGGCGCAGGCCGAGCAGCTGGGCGGCGTGGCCGGCGGCGTCCGGCTGCTGCACTACCTGAGTGTGCCGCCGGCGGCGGCGATCCCGTCGATCTGGATGCTGGAGCAGGCCGGGCTGGTCGAGGGCGCCGCGGTGGTGATGGAGAAGCCGTTCGGCACCGACCTGGAGAGCGCGATCGCGCTGAACGCCTCGATCCACCAGACCTTCGACGAGTCGCAGGTCTTCCGCATCGACCACTTCCTGGGCAAGGAGCCGGCGCAGAACATCCTGGCGTTCCGGTTCGCCAACGGCCTGTTCGAGCCGATCTGGAACCGGACGTTTATCGACCACATCCAGATCGACATCCCGGAGAAGCTCTCCCTGGAGGGCCGGGCGGCGTTCTACGAGCAGACCGGCGCGTTCCGGGACATGGTGGTCACCCACCTGTTCCAGGTGCTGGCGTTCGTCGCGATGGAGGCCCCGACCGAGCTGGCCTCGGACGCGATCAGTGTGGAGAAGAACAAGGTGTTCCGGTCCATGGTGCCGCTGGACCCGCGCAACGTGGTGCGCGGCCAGTACCGCGGCTACCGCGACGAGCCCGGAGTGGCCGCGGACTCGGACACCGAGACGTTCGTGGCGCTCAGGTGCGAGATCGACAACTGGCGCTGGGCCGGGGTGCCGTTCTACCTACGGACCGGCAAGTGCCTGGCCGAGGGGCAGCGGATCATCTCGATCGCGTTCCGGGAGCCGCCGCGGAGCATGTTCCCGGCCGGGTCGGGCGTCGGCGCGCACGGGCCGGACCACCTCACCTTCGACCTGGCCGACCAGTCCAAGGTGTCGCTGTCGTTCTACGGCAAACGTCCCGGGCCCGGGATGAAGCTGGACAAGCACAGCCTGCAGTTCAGCATGGGGGACACCGACGCCGCCGGTGACGTGCTGGAGGCCTACGAACGGCTGCTGCTGGACGCGATCAAGGGCGACCACACGCTCTACACCCACGCGCAGGGCATCGAGCGGCTCTGGGCGGTGTCCGCCCCGCTGCTGGCCGACCCGCCGCCGGTGCGCAGCTACGACATCGGCTCGTGGGGGCCGAACGCCATCCACCAGCTGATCGCTCCGCACGCCTGGCGGCTGCCGTTCGACCGGGTTTGGCGCGGCCACCGGTGACGGCCCCGGGTCGGCCAGGCCCGAGAAGGCCTAACTGCAACACGTAGTTTTGCCGGGCCGGGCCGGGCCGGTCCGGGGCCGGCCGGCGGCGGCCCGGAACCTTGGCTGACCGGCCATGACGCGCCACCGCACGCCAAATCGGCGGCCGGCATCCGGTACGCCCGGGTGCCGTCGGGCGTCGTCGGCTGTCGTCGGGTGCCGACGGGCCGAAAACGGTCAGCGCATTCGGTGAAAATGGTCGAAACATGCTGGTGGACAATGCGTGTCGCGGATTCACCCGGTGTTGGCGGCGTTCCGGGCCCGATCCGGCGGGTCGGCCGCCGGTGGCGGCGAGCCGGCGGCCATCAACTCGGCGCCGAATATTTATGACCGAAACCAGGGGGTGGGGTTAGATTTCGTCAGAGACCGTGGGTACGGTCGTTGTCGCTGGCTGGAGAACCTGGCCAAGACCGAAAACATCGGCGGCTGCCGATGACGACGAGACGGAGGAATCGTGGCGCTTCCCCAGTTGACCGACGAGCAGCGGGCAGCCGCATTGGAGAAGGCGGCTGCCGCACGTCGAGCCCGAGCTGAGCTCAAGGACCGACTCAAGCGTGGCGGCACCAACCTCACCCAGGTGCTCAAGGACGCCGAGACCAACGAGGTGCTGGGCAAGATGAAGGTGTCCGCGCTATTGGAGGCGTTGCCGAAGGTGGGCAAGGTCAAGGCGCAGGAGATCATGACCGAGCTGGAGATCGCCCCCACCCGCCGGCTGCGCGGCCTGGGCGAGCGTCAGCGCAAGGCCCTGCTGGAAAAGTTCTCCTGATCCGGCCCTGATCCGGCCAGGATGTCCGCCGACCGCTCCGATCGACGTGCTGCGTCGATCGGGGCAGTCGGGCCGGTGGTGGTGCTGTCCGGGCCGTCCGCGGTCGGCAAGTCGACCGTGGTCCGGTGCCTGCGGGAGCGGGTTCCCGACCTGTATTTCAGCGTCTCGGCCACCACCCGGGCCCCCCGGCCCGGCGAGGTGGACGGCGTCGACTACCACTTCGTCACGTCGGACGAGTTCCAGCGGCTGATCGAGGCGCACGAGCTGCTGGAGTGGGCGGAGATCCACGGTGGCCTGCACCGATCCGGCACCCCCGCCGCGGCGGTGCGAGACGCCGCCGCGGCCGGCCGCCCGGTGCTGATCGAGGTCGACCTGGCCGGGGCACGCGCGGTCAAGGCCGCGCTGCCGACCGCGACCACGGTGTTTCTGGCGCCCCCGGACTGGGCGACGCTGGAGGCTCGGCTGACCGGCCGCGGCACCGAAGCCCCCGACGTGATGCGCCGCCGGCTGGCCACCGCCCGCACCGAACTGGCCGCCCGGGACGAGTTCGACGTGGTGGTGGTGAACCGCCGATTGGAGAACGCGTGCACGGAATTGGTATCGTTGCTGGTGGGAACCGCCCCGAACACCCGCTGAGCGGCGTTGTCGAATCACTACACCCCCCCGTCCCCGTACTGCCAGGAGATTCCCCAGGTGAGCACCCCCCAGGCCGGCACGTCCACCACCGCCGACGACCAGTTCGATCCCGCCCTGATCGGCGGCTACGACACCCCGCTCGGCATCACCAACCCGCCGATCGACGAGTTGCTGCAACGCGCGTCGAGCAAGTACGCGCTGGTGATCTTCGCCGCCAGGCGCGCCCGGCAGATCAGCGACTACTACAACCAGCTCGGCGAGGGCATCCTCGAGTACGTCGGGCCGCTGGTCGAGCCCGGCCTGCAGGAGAAGCCGCTGTCGATCGCGCTGCGGGAGGTCCACGGCGACCTGCTCGAGTACACCGAAGGCGAGTAACGGGGTAGGGCGGGACCGGTGGCCGGTAAGCGGATCGTCGTCGGCGTCTCCGGGGGTATCGCCGCATACAAGGCGTGCACGGTGGTCCGCCAGCTGACCGAGGCCGGTCACCGGGTGCAGGTGCTGCCCACCGAATCGGCGCTGCGCTTCGTCGGCGCCGCCACCTTCGAGGCGCTCTCCGGCCGGCCGGTGCACACCGGGGTCTTCGACGACGTTCCGGCCGTGCCGCATGTGGCCATCGGCCAGCAGGCCGACCTGGTGGTGGTCGCGCCGGCCACCGCCGACCTGCTGGCCCGTGCCGCCGCTGGCCGCGCCGACGACCTGCTCACCGCCACCCTGCTCACCGCGCGCTGTCCGGTGCTGTTCGCGCCGGCGATGCACACCGAGATGTGGCTGCACCCGGCGACCGTCGCCAACGTCGCCGTCCTGCGCCGGCGCGGCGCTGTGGTGCTCGAGCCGGCGTCCGGTCGGCTGACCGGCACCGACAGCGGGCCCGGCCGGCTTCCGGAGGCCGAAGAGATCAACACCTTCGTCCAGCTGCTGCTGGAGCGCTCCGACGCCATGCCCTACGACCTGGCCGGCCACCGGGTGTTGGTGACCGCCGGGGGTACCCGGGAGCCGATCGACCCGGTGCGGTTCATCGGCAACCGCAGCTCGGGGAAGCAGGGCTACGCGGTGGCCCGGGTGGTCGCCCAGCGCGGCGCGGACGTCACCCTGATCGCCGGACACACCGCCGGGCTGGTCGACCCGGCCGGGGTGGACGTGGTGCACGTCAGCACGGCCGAGCAGCTCCGGGACGCGGTGACCAAGCGGGTGGTCGACGCGAACGTGCTGGTGATGGCCGCCGCGGTCGCCGATTTCCGGCCGGCCCAGCCGGCGACCAGCAAGATCAAGAAGGGCCCGGAGAGCCAGCGGGAGCCCTCGATCGAGCTGCTGCGCAACGACGACGTGCTGGCCGGTGTGGTGCGGGCGCGAGCCGACGGGCAGATCCCGCAGATGCGGGCGATCGTCGGTTTCGCCGCCGAGACCGGCGACGCCAACGGCGACGTGCTCTTCCACGCGCGCGCCAAGCTGCGCCGCAAGGGCTGCGACCTGCTGGTGGTCAACGCGGTCGGGGACGGCCGGGCGTTCGAGGTGGACAGCAACGACGGCTGGCTGCTGACCTCCGACGGCACCGAGGCCGCCCTGGAGCACGGCTCCAAGACGTTGATGGCCAGCCGCATCGTCGATGCGGTCGCCGCCTTTCTGGACGCCCGCGGCGGATAGCGCTGCCGGCGCGCCGAACGGCAGCGGGCGAACCCCGGGCTGCCGGGCCACTGCCAGGACCGGGTAGCTATATTTGCCCGGGCTAACTTTTGGATCGATTATCTCGGAAAGGTGTCATTGTGAGCGAGAACGGTCGACTGTTCACCAGTGAGTCGGTGACCGAGGGGCATCCCGACAAGATCTGCGACGCGATCAGCGACTCGGTCCTCGACGCGCTGCTGGCCGACGACCCGCGCTCGCGGGTGGCGGTCGAGACCCTGGTCACCACCGGGCAGGTGCACGTGGTGGGGGAGGTGACCACCGCCGCCAAGGAGGCGTTCGCCGACATCACCCACACCGTCCGGGAGCGGATTCTGGAGATCGGCTACGACTCGTCGGAGAAGGGCTTCGACGGCGCGTCCTGCGGGGTGAACATCGGCATCGGCGCGCAGTCACCGGACATCGCCCAGGGGGTGGACACCGCGCACGAGGCCCGGGTCGAGGGTGCCGGCGATCCGCTGGACGCCCAGGGCGCCGGCGACCAGGGGCTGATGTTCGGCTACGCGATCGCCGACACCCCGGAGCTGATGCCGCTGCCGATCGCGCTGGCGCACCGGCTGGCCCGTCGGCTCACCGAGGTGCGCAAGAAAGACGTGCTGCCCTACCTGCGTCCGGACGGCAAGACCCAGGTGACCGTCGAGTACGACGGCGCCACCCCGGTGCGGCTGGACACCGTGGTGGTCTCCACCCAGCACGCCGACGGCATCGACCTGGACAAGCAGTTGGCCCCGGATATCCGGGAGGCGGTCGTCGACACCGTGCTGCGCGAGCTGGGCCACGAGACGATGGACACCTCAGGGGTGCGGCTGCTGGTCAACCCGACCGGCAAGTTCGTCCTCGGCGGGCCGATGGGCGACGCCGGGCTGACCGGCCGCAAGATCATCGTCGACACCTACGGCGGCTGGGCTCGGCATGGCGGCGGGGCGTTCTCCGGCAAGGACCCGTCCAAGGTGGACCGCTCGGCGGCGTACGCGATGCGCTGGGTGGCCAAGAACATCGTCGCCGCCGGGCTGGCCGAGCGGGTCGAGGTGCAGGTCGCCTACGCGATCGGCAAGGCCGCCCCGGTCGGGCTGTTCGTCGAGACGTTCGACACCGGCGTCGTCGACCCGGTCAAGATCGAGAAGGCGATCGGTGAGGTGTTCGACCTGCGGCCCGGCGCGATCATCCGCGACCTGGACCTGCTGCGGCCGATCTACGCCCAGACCGCCGCCTACGGCCACTTCGGCCGAACCGACGTCGACCTGCCCTGGGAGCGCCTCGACAAGGTCGACGAGCTCAAACGGGCGGTCTGAGCGCCGGGTCGACGACCACCGGGCCGGATCGCGGCACGCCGGTCGGCGTGCCGGGCGTGCTGGATTTTCCCCGGGCGGTCGCGCACCGGTCTAGCGTTGGACCACCGCGACGCAGAGGTCGGCGCAGGCGGCGGCCAGTTCGGCGGTGGTCTCCGTCGGCTCGGCCAGCCAGGCCTCGATGATCCGGTTGACCCCGCCGACCATGAACACCGCGCCGCGGCGCAGCTCGGCGGGATCCAGATCGGCCCCCAACGCGTCCGGGGCGTGCCGAATGATCGACTCGGTGACCAGCTCCAGCAGCTGGGCCCGGTGTTCGGCCAGCCCGGCGACCCCGGTCACGTCGCCGACGCTGATCCGGTGGATGTGCGGGTCGGCGGCGATGATGTCGAGCAGCGCGCGCAGCGCCGACCGCAGCTTGTCGGTGAGGCTGCCCGGGTCGCCGACGCCGGCGGCGACGATGGCGTCGAGCAGTTGGTCGC
>NZ_JBYCLB010000045.1:0-2416 GCF_057473705.1 Mycobacterium sp. TH-M15
CCGGTGAATTCGCTGAGCACCAGCGCTCCGCCGAGGTCACTGCGGCAGGCCACGTACTCCTTGGCGACCAGGTTCATCCCGTCGCGTAGCGGCGTGACCAGCATGACGTCGGCCGCAACGAAGAACGCGATCAGCTCGTCGCGGGGGATCGGGCGGTGCAGGTAGTGCACCACCGGCTGGCCGACCTCGCCGTACTCGCCGTTGATGTGGCCGACCTCGCGTTCGATCTCGTCGCGCAGCGTCTGGTAGCTCTCCACCCGCTCCCGGCTCGGTGTGGCCAGCTGGACCAGGACCGTGTCGCCGCCCTTGATCCGGTCCTCGGCGAGCAGCTCGTTGAACGCCTTCAGCCGCACGTCGATGCCCTTGGTGTAGTCCAACCGGTCCACCCCGAGCATGATCGTCCGCGGGTTGCCGAGCTCGGCGCGAATCTCCTTGGCCCGCCGGCGGATATCGCGGTCGCGGGCCTTGCGGTCGAGTGCGCCCGAGTCGATCGAGATGGGGAAGGCGCCCACCCGGACGGTACGGTCGGCCAGCTGAACCTCACCGAGGCGGGACCGCACGCCGACCGAGCCGCGCGAGGTGTTGACGCCGGCCAGCCGGCGGGCGAGGTACAGGAAGTTCTGCGCACCGCCGGCGAGGTGAAAGCCGACCAGGTCGGCGCCGAGCAGCCCTTCGACGATCTCGGTGCGCCAGGGCAGCTGCATGAACAGCTCCACCGGTGGGAACGGGATGTGCAGGAAGAACCCGATCGTCAGGTCGGGCCGCAGCTCCCGCAGCATCCGCGGAACCAGCTGCAGCTGATAGTCCTGCACCCAGACCGTGGCATCGGTTGCCGCCGTCCGCGAGGTGGCCTCGGCGAACCGGCGGTTGACGTCGACGTAGCGGTCCCACCACTGCCGGTTGTAGATCGGGTTGACGATGACGTCGTGATACAGCGGCCACAGCGTGGCGTTGGAGAAGCCCTCGTAGTAATCGGCGATGTCGGTGGAGTCCAGCCGCACCAACTGCAGCCGCAGGTCGTCGATGTCGACCCGGTCCGGGATGTCCAGCTCGGCGTCGATGTTGCCCGGCCAGCCGACCCAGGCGCCGCGCCGGCGGCGCAGCAGCGGCTCAAGCGCGGTGACCAGCCCGCCGGGGCTGCGCTTCCAGTTGGTGGTGCCATCCGGCAGCCGCTCGATGTCGATTGGCAGCCGGTTGGCGACCACCACGAAGTCGGAGTCCCCGGGTGAATCACCGCCGCCGGCCGCCGGGGGCATTACACCTCGGGCTTTGACGGTCCAATGCCGAGCATCGACAGGAATGTCCGGCACTCGTCG
Source organism: Mycobacterium sp. TH-M15 (assembly GCF_057473705.1). Lineage (NCBI taxonomy): Bacteria > Bacillati > Actinomycetota > Actinomycetes > Mycobacteriales > Mycobacteriaceae > Mycobacterium > Mycobacterium sp. TH-M15. The sequence continues at coordinate 1,317 of NZ_JBYCLB010000045.1, forward strand.
GCGTCGGTTGCGTAGGCGGCCACCACCCGGCGGGCCTTGTTTGCGGTGCTGTCGGCGAGCGGTTCCACGTCGCCGATGTCGGCGGTGTCGGATTTAGCAGGCATGACATAACTGTAGGCGAAGTTGGTGGAGGACACCTCAGTGGGACGATTCCGACCTCGCTATTCTGGTCCCGCCCCGGGAGAAAGCAGCCCGCACCGGGAGATGTGAGGAGACAGATGTCGACCGAGTTGAGCCAGGAGAAGACGCTGCGCGAGGTCACCACCGAGGCCGGCGTGCTGCGCTACCACGAGGCCGGTGACGGACCGGTGCTGCTGCTGCTGCACGGTTCGGGGCCCGGGGTGACCGGCTGGCGCAACTTTCGCGGGGTACTCCCCGCCTTCGCCGAGCACTTCCGCTGCCTGGTCCTGGAGTTCCCCGGCTTCGGGGTCAGCGACGACTTCGGCGGCCATCCGATGGTGACCGCGTTCGGCGCGGTCCCGGCCTTCGCCGAGGCGCTGGGCCTGGATACCTTCAGCATCGTCGGCAACTCGATGGGCGGCGGCGTCGGAATCGGCTACGCGATCGGCAACCCGCAGAAGGTGCGCCGACTGGTGACCATCGGCGGTATCGGCACCAACCTGCTCAGCCCCGGCCCGGCCGAGGGTATCCGGCTGTTGCAGGAGTTCACCGACGACCCGACCCGGGAATCACTGGTCCGCTGGCTGCAGTCGATGGTCTACGACCCGAAGGTGATCACCGAGGAGCTGGTCGAGGAGCGGTGGCAGCTGGCCACCGACCCGGAGACGCTGGCCAGCGCGCGGCGGATGTACGGCAAGGACGCCTTCGCCGCCATGACGAAGATGATGCAGGCGGCCAAGGGACCGCTGCCGTGGGCGACCATGCACCGGGTCCAGGCGCCGACGCTGGTCACCTGGGGCCGCGACGACCGGGTCAGCCCGTTGGACATGGGGCTGATCCCGATGCGCACCATCCCGAACGCGGAGTTCCACGTCTTCCCCAACTGTGGGCACTGGACGATGATCGAGGCCAAAGACGCCTTCGAGAGCGTCGTGCTGGGGTTCCTGCTGCGCGACTGAGCCGGCGGCCGTTGCGGCGTC
>NZ_JBYCLB010000046.1:0-4725 GCF_057473705.1 Mycobacterium sp. TH-M15
CCGGTGGGCGACACCAGATCCGGCTGCGTGGTGTTCGCGCTGCCCCCCGGTGTCACCCCGACGAAGATCAGATACACGCCGTCGTCGGGTATCTCAAAAGACGTCGGCGAATGGCTGTACCCCTAGCCCCGGTGGTCGGCGTGGTGACCGTGGTGGCGGTGACGCTCACCGGCGGCTGCGGGTGGCAGGACCCGGTGATGTCGTCGCAGCGGTCGGCGAAGACCGTGTTCCCGGAGACGCCGACGGTGCCCGGAACGGAGTTGATCCGGTTGTGGGCCGCGCATTCGCTGCCCTGTGATCATCCGATCGGCATCGGCGACGTCCCCGCCGACCCGTACCGGCTGCTGCCGGAGAAGATGTGGCCGAGCACCGCCGACGTCGCATCCCGATTGCGTTCGGTGACCGCAACCGGCGCCCAGGATTTCATCCTGGACCGGCTGCAGGTGCTCGGGGCGGTGGTGCGGCAGGCCCAGACCGAGATCGCCAGTCAGGTGGTGGACGCCACCCGCCGACTGGACACCGCGGGCGGCGGCCCGGTCGCCGAGGACTCGGTCCGACAGCAGAGCACCCAGGCGATCAGGCTGGACCACGACAGCTATGTCGCCGCGGTGGACCATGTGGTCGGTGAGCTGGAGTTCGGTGCCGCCCTGCCGAGTGCCCAGATCGGCCACAAGTACCGACTCGAGCTGGTCTGCCCGGGCGAATGATCCCCGGCCGGTCTCCGGCTGATTTCTGCACAGTCCGGAGTCGGTGCACAGCGGGGCGACCGGGCCGTCGCGGCCGGCGATGTTGGTCGCCCGCCGCGGTTACCGTCGGCCCATGCGAACCGAGCTACCCGCCGGCCGGCTGCGCCGGCGGCTGGAATCACAACCGGATTCCCACCCCGGCGGCGGCGACAGCGGCGGCGGCGATGACGCGGAGAGCGATCCGAACTCGCTGCTGCCGAGCTGGCAGCCGGACGCCTCGGCCGACGACGGCTGGCTGGCCAAGGTGCGCGCCGACCCCGGCCGGTCCGGGGCGGTGGCGCTGGCCACGATCGCCGCGGTGGCGGTGCTGATCACGGTGTTCACCGTCGTCCGGGACCGGCCCGAGCCGGTGATGTCGGCCAAACTTCCCGCGGTGGAGATGGTTTCGGTTCCGACCTCGACCACGGCCCCGACCGCCGGCCCCAGCGCGGCGCCCGGTGCGGATCAGCCGGTGGTGGTCAGCGTCGTCGGGCTGGTGCACAAGCCGGGCCTGGTGACGCTGGCCGGCGGAGCCCGGGTCGCCGATGCGCTCGGTGCCGCCGGCGGTGTGCTGGACGGAGCGGATACCACCGGGTTGAACATGGCGCGGCCGCTCGGCGACGGCGAGCAGATCGTCGTCGGGATCGCGGCGCCGTCCGGGCAGCCGACCGTGCTGGGCAGCTCGGTGAGCGGTGGCCCCACCGGCTCCGGGACCGCCGTACCGGGACCGGCGGTTGCCGCCGAGTCGGCTACCACCGAGTCGGCCGCCCCGGTGGCCGGGCCGATCAACCTCAACACTGCCACGGCCGAGCAGCTGGACGCCCTGCCCGGGGTCGGGCCGGTGACCGCCACGGCGATCGTGGCATGGCGCACGGCGCACGGCGCTTTCCGCAGCGTCGACGACCTGGCCCAGGTGGACGGAGTCGGCCCGGCACGCCTGGAGAGGCTGCGGCCGCTGGTCCGGGTCTGACCGGATATCCGGCGGGCACCGGTGTCGGATCGGCTGGACATCCGGCTGGTACCGGCGGCGCTGGCCGGGTGGCTGGTCACCATCGCCGGCATCCTGTGGCCGGTCGGCCGGGTGGCGGCGGTGCTGTCTGCGGCGGCGGGCCTGGCGGCCGGGGTGGCCTGGTGGGCGGCCGACCGCCGACGCCGACCGGGGTGGCGGCTGCTGGCGGCGAACCTGGCGGCGGTGGCGGCGGTGGGTGCCGGCTTCGGGCTCGCCGTCGCGCTGCGGGCCGACGCGGTGCGCCAGCACCCGATCACCGCCGGCTACGGGACGGTCGCACCGGTGACGGTCACCCCCAGCGAGAGCGCGCTGCCCGCTGGGGCCCGCCGGCTGATGCTGCGGGCCACCCTGCAGCAGGTGGCCGACGAGCCGATGACCGGCCGGGTGGTGGTTTTCGCCTCCGGCCTGGAGTTCGCCGAGTCGATGGTCGGCCAGCCGATGCGGTTCCCGGCCCGGATCAGCCGCCCGGCCCGGCACGACCTGACGGTGGCGGTGCTGACCGCGACCGGGCCGCCGACCTGGGGCCGGGCCGGCCCCGTGGCGCGGGCGGCGCACGCGGTCCGCTCCCGGTTCGCGGCCGCCGCCACCCGGGTGCTCCCGGCCGAGCAGGGCCGGCTGCTGCCGGCGCTGGTTCTCGGCGACATGTCGGCGATCGGCACCGTCACCGGCCGCGAGTTCCGCATCGCCGGCCTGACCCACCTGATGGCGGTCTCCGGGGCCAACGTCACGATCGTCTGTGGCGCGGTGCTGTTCTCGGCCCGCATGATCGGCCCACGGTCGGCGGCGGCGCTGGCCGCGGTGGCGCTGCTGGGCTTCGTCATCGTGGTCCAGCCCACCGCCAGTGTGCTGCGGGCGGCGGTGATGGGCGCGATCGCCCTGCTCGGGGTGGTGTCGGCCCGGCAACGCCAGGCCATTCCGAGTCTGTCCGGCAGTGTGTTGGTGTTGCTGGCGGCGGCGCCGCAGCTGGCGGTGGACGTGGGGTTCGCCCTGTCGGTGGTTGCCACCGCGGCGCTGGTGGTGATCGCGCCGGGCTGGTCGGCCCGGCTGACGGCGCGGGGCTGGCCCAAACCGCTCGCCGATGCGATGTGTGTGGCGTGGGCCGCCCAGGCGGTGACCGCCCCGCTGATCGCCGGCATCTCCGGTCGGGTCAGCCTGGTCGGTGTGCTGGCCAACCTCGCGGTGTCGGCGCTGGTCGCCCCGATCACCGTGCTGGGCAGCGCCGCGGCCGGGCTGTGCGGGCTGTGGCCCGCGGGCGCGCAGCTGCTGATTCGCTTCACCGGTCCCGAGCTGTGGTGGGTCTGCCACATCGCGCACTGGGCCGCCGCGGTGCCGGGGGCGGCGATCGCCGTGCCGGCGGGCCTGGTCGGCGCCGTCGCGGTCGCCGCGGTGACGGTGCTGATCGTCGTGTCGTGGCGGTGGCGGTGGGGCCGGCACGGCGTCGCGGCGCTGGCGGTGCTCCTGGTCGCCTGGTCGCTGGCCGAGGCGCTGACCGGGAGCGCCGCATCCGGTGTCGGCCGGGCGTGACACGATTGCCCGGTGAGCCAGCCCGTTTCGCCGCTGCACCTGATGCTCGGCGACGAGGAGCTGCTGGTCGAGCGGGCCGTCGCGCGGGTGCTGGCGCAGGTGCGCGGTGGAGCCGGCGGCGCGAACGGTGCGGAGATCCCGGTGGACCGGCTGCGGGCCGGCGATGTCGAGACCGGTGAGCTCGCCGAGTTGCTGAGTCCGTCGCTCTTCGCCGACGAGCGGGTGGTGGTGCTCGAGGCGGCCGCCGAGGCCGGCAAGGATGCCGCGGCGCTGATCGGGTCCACCGCGGCCGACCTGCCGCCGGGGACCGTGCTGGTGGTGGTGCACTCCGGCGGCGGGCGCGCCAAGGCCCTCGCTGGCCAGCTGCGCGACCTGGGGGCCAGCGTGCACCCGTGCGCCCGGATCGGCAAGCCCGCCGAGCGCGCCGATTTCGTGCGTGCCGAGTTCGCCGGGTTGAAGGTGAACGTCGACACCGCCACCGTCACCGCCCTGCTCGACGCCGTCGGCTCCGACATCCGGGAGTTGGCGTCGGCCTGCTCGCAGCTGGTCGCCGACACCGGGGGAGACGTCGACGTCGCCGCGGTGCGCCGGTACCACAGCGGCCGGGCCGAGGTGAAGGGCTTCGACGTCGCCGACCGAGCCGTCACCGGTGACGTCGCCGGGGCGACCGAAGCGCTGCGCTGGGCGATGATCCGCGGCGAGGCGAACGTGGTGCTGGCCGACGCGCTGGCCGAGGCGGTGCATACCATCGCCCGGGTGCGGCCACTCTCCGGCAACCCGCAACGCCTGGCCGCCGACCTGAAGATGCCGCCGTGGCGGGTGCAGAAGGCTCAGCGTCAGGCTCGGAACTGGTCACCGGAGACGGTGGCGACCGCGGTGCGGCTGGTCGCCACGCTGAACGCCGACGTCAAAGGGGCCGCCGCCGATGCCGGCTACGCGCTGGAGGCCACCGTGCGCCGGGTCGCCGAGCTGGCCGCCGGCCACCGCTCCGGGTAGGCCCGGCTGACGATCAGAGCTTGTTGAGCGCGCGGGCCAGCGCGGACTTCTTGTTGGCCGCCTGGTTCTTGTGGATCACACCCTTGCTGGCGGCCTTGTCCAGCTTGCGGCCGGTCGACTCCAGCAGCTCGGCGGCCTTCTCCTTGTCGCCGGTCTCGGCGGCCTCGCGGAACGCGCGGATCGCGGTGCGCACCGACGACTTCACCGCCTGGTTGCGCTGCCGGGCGCGCTCATTGGTCCGGATGCGCTTCACCTGCGACTTGATGTTGGCCACGGGGCAGTTCCTTCGTAAAACCGTCAGCTGGGGGTGCGTACCCGCGATCCGGGCAGCGGTTGTTCAGGCTACCAGCCGCAACGGCCGATCTTCAAAACCGCGGCGTGCCTCACCTATTTTGAGCGCGTGGCCGGTGGTGGTGCCTCACCTATTTTGAGCGCGTGCCCGGAAGGCTTGCCTGATGGAAGGCAAGATCG
>NZ_JBYCLB010000047.1:0-4046 GCF_057473705.1 Mycobacterium sp. TH-M15
CGCCTCCTGACGATTCTCGGTCAGCAGGGTGGACAACACCCGGCCGATCGGCGGACCCCACTGCGGTTCGGCGATCCGCTGCACAATCATCCGGTCGATCACGTACTGGACGTCTTCGTCGCGCAGCAGCTCCACCACCACTCGCAGCACGATCGCCGCCTCGGCCGCCACCCGTTCGGCGTGGCCGAGCTCGGAGAGCCACTTGCCCACCCGTCCGGACACCTGGACGTCCCGCAGCTTGGCCTCGACCACCTCGGGCGACAGGAAGTTCTCCCGGACGAAGGTGCCCAACCCCTCACCCAGCTGGTCCTTCTTACGCTTGATGATCGCGGTGTGCGGAATCGGCACGCCCAGTGGGTGTTTGAACAACGCGGTGACCGCGAACCAGTCGGCCAGCGCACCGACCATGCCCGCCTCGGCGGCGGCGCCGACGTAGCCCACCCAGACCGGTGCGGTGCCGCCCACCTGCGCCCACCGGCAGAGCAGGAAGACCACCGTGGCGCCGAGCAGGAAGCCCAGCGCCACCAGCTTCATCCGGCGCAGCGACGCCAGCCGGGCGGCGTCGCCGGCCCGGTCGGCGCCGGCGAACGATTCCGCCAGCGAGACGCCGGCCCGCAGCAGCGCCGGCGGGGTGAATCCGCCGGACGGCGTGGCCGCGGCACCGGTCGGTGGCGTTGGGGTCATCGGCGCGCCGGAACCGGCCATGCCCCGTGCGGCCGGGCCGGCCCACTCGTCGCGCTGCGCCATCACACCATCTTCCCTGCCGGCGCCGATCAAGTTACTGTAACCGCGCCGATCAGGACGCCTGGACGTCGTCGTAGGATCAACGCGTCGAGTAAATATTGGGGAGCCGATAGTGGCAGACAAAGCCCCGGCCGCGGCGGTGAAGACCGATGGCCGGAAGCGGCGGTGGCGCCAGCACAAGATGGAACGCCGAAACGAGCTGATCGACGGGACCATCGAGGCGATCCGCCGGCGTGGCCGCTACGTCAGCATGGACGAGATCGCCGGCGAGATCGGCGTCTCCAAGACCGTCCTGTACCGCTACTTCGTCGACAAGAACGACCTGACCACCGCGGTGATGATGCGGTTCGCCCAGACAACGCTGATCCCCAACATGGCCGCCGCGCTCTCGTCGAACCTGGACGGCTTCGACCTGGTTCGCGAGATCACCCGGGTCTACGTGGAGACGGTGGCCGCCGAACCGGAGCCGTACCGGTTCGTGATGGCCAACAGCTCGGCGAGCAAGAGCAAGGTGATCGCCGACTCGGAGCGGATCATCGCCCGGATGCTCGCGGTGATGCTGCGCCGGCGGATGGCCGAGGTCGGGATGGACACCCACGGCGCGGAGCCGTGGGCGTACATGATCGTCGGCGGCGTGCAGCTGGCCACCCACTCCTGGCTGCTGGACCCGCGGATGAGCTCCGACGAGCTGATCGACTACCTGACCATGCTGAACTGGAGCGCGCTGCGCGGGATCGTCGAGGTGGGCGGGTCGCTGGAGAGTTTCAACGCCGGGTCGCACCCGTCCCCGACGCTCCCGTGGCGGCGCACCCCGGCACCGGCCGCCAGTCAGTAGCCGTAGAACCCGCGGCCGGACTTCTTGCCCAGCTGGCCGGCCTCCACCATCCGCAGTAGCAGCGGCGGTGCGGCGTAGAGCGGCTCCTTGAACTCGTCGAACATCTTGTCGGCGATCAGCTTGAGGGTGTCCAGGCCGACCAGGTCGGAGAGCCGCAGCGGTCCCATCGGGTGGGAGAGCCCGGCGACCACCGCCTTGTCCACGTCCTCGACGGTGGCGAAGCCGCCTTCGACCATCCGGATCGCCGAGAGCAGGTAGGGCACCAGCAGCGCGTTGACCACGAAGCCGGACCGGTCGGAACAACGGACCACCTGCTTGCCCAGCACGGTGCCGGCGAACTCCTCGGTGCGGGCCGCCGCGGCCTCGTCGGTGACCAGGGTGCTGACCAGTTCGACCAGCGGCAGCACCGGGACCGGGTTGAAGAAGTGCAGGCCCAGCACCCGTTGCGGGTTCTCGGTCGCTGCGGCCAGCTTCATGATCGGGATGGACGAGGTGTTCGACGCCAGCACCGCGGCCGGGTCGGTGACCACCGCGTCCAGCTCGGCGAAGATCTTCGCCTTCACCGTCTCGTCTTCGATGACGGCCTCGATCACCAGCTGGCGGTCGGCCAGCTCGGCCAGGTCGGTGACGAAGGTCAGCTTGTCGACCGCGGTGTCGCGTTCGCGTTCGGTGATCTTGCCGGCGCTCACGCCGCGCTCCAGCGACTTGACGATCCGGTTGCGTCCCGCCGTCACCAGCGCCTCGGTCGTCTCGAAGACCGTCACGTCGACGCCGGCCCGGGCGGAGACCTCGGCGATGCCGGCGCCCATCTGACCGGCCCCGATCACGCCTACTCGTTCGATCGACACTGTGTTCCCTTCGTCCCGGCGCTTTGCTGGCTTCGTCCCGGCGCGCTTTCCCGGCACGAGCAGACGCAAAGACCCCCGAAATCGACGCCATGAGGGGGCTTTTGCGTCTGCTCGCCAGGCTAGTGGCTCCACCCTGTGGCTGCGGCGGCGCCACTCGGCTCAGTGGCTCACGCCCATGGTTCCACTTCGCCTCGCGGCCGGCGCCACTCGGCTCAGTGGCTCACGCCCATGGTTCCACTTCGCCTCGCGGCCGGCGCCACTCGGCTCAGTGGAACTGCCCCTCCTCGGTGGAGCCGGTCAGCGCGGTGGTCGACGATGCCGGGTCCACCGTGGTGGCGATCCGGTCGAAGTAGCCGGCACCCACCTCGCGCTGGTGCTTGGTCGCGGTGTAGCCACGCTCCTCGGCGGCGAACTCGCGCTCCTGCAGCTCGACGTAGGCGCTCATCTGGTTGCGCGCGTAGCCGTAGGCCAGGTCGAACATCGAGTAGTTCAGCGCATGGAAGCCGGCCAGCGTGATGAACTGGAACTTGAAGCCCATCGCGCCCAGTTCGTTTTGGAACTTGGCGATGGTCGCGTCGTCCAGGTGCTTGCGCCAGTTGAACGACGGCGAGCAGTTGTAGGCCAGCATCTGGTCGGGGAATTCGGCCTTGACGCCCTCGGCGAACTTGCGGGCCAACTCCAGGTCGGGGGTGCCGGTCTCCATCCAGATCAGGTCGGCGTACGGGGCGTAGGCCTTGGCCCGGGCGATGCACGGCTCCAGGCCGTTCTTGACGTGGTAGAAGCCCTCGGCGGTGCGCTCCCCGGTGATGAACGGCTGGTCGCGCTCGTCGACGTCGGAGGTGATCAGGGTGGCTGCCTCGGCGTCGGTGCGGGCGATCACCACGGTCGGCACGTCGGCGACGTCGGCGGCGAGCCGGGCCGAGGTCAGCGTGCGGATGTGCTGCTGGGTCGGGATCAGCACCTTGCCGCCCAGGTGGCCGCACTTCTTCTCCGACGCCAGCTGATCCTCCCAGTGCGAGCCGGCGACACCGGCGGCGATCATCGCCTTCTGCAGCTCGAAGACGTTGAGCGCGCCGCCGAAGCCCGCCTCGCCGTCGGCGACGATCGGCGCCAGCCAGTTCTCCACCGAGGTGTCACCCTCGACCTTGGCGATCTGGTCGGCGCGCAGCAGCGCGTTGTTGATCCGGCGCACCACGGCCGGCACCGAGTTGGCCGGGTACAGGCTCTGGTCCGGGTAGGTCTGACCGGCCAGGTTCGCGTCCCCGGCGACCTGCCATCCGGACAGGTAGATGGCCTTGAGGCCGGCGCGCACCTGCTGGACGGCCATGTTTCCGGTGAGCGCACCCAGCGCATTGACGTAGTCCATGCCGTGCAGCTGCTCCCAGAGCACCTCGGCGCCGCGGCGGGCCAGGGTGTTCTCCTCGACCACGTGGCCCTGCAGCGCGACGACGTCGGCCGGCGTGTAGGTGCGGGTGACACCCTTCCAGCGCGGGTTGTGGTCCCAGTCGTGCTGGTTCTGCTCAGGGCTCTTCGGCGTACCAACGGTCGACATCGGGTTCTACTTTGCGATTGCACAGCCGTCGGGAGTGTCGACGTTGCTAACTGCCCGGCGGATTCAG
>NZ_JBYCLB010000048.1:0-4200 GCF_057473705.1 Mycobacterium sp. TH-M15
GACCAGTTGGGCGAAGCGCAGCGGTGCCACCGGTTCCCGCTCGGTGACCGGTGCCAGCCGGGGCGCCACCCGCCTGGCGAAAACCATCCCGTAGGGATGCCGCCGGGGTCCGCCCAGCGCGCCGGCGGCGAATACCGCGGCCTGCGCGGCCAGCAGGACGGCCGCGCCGGCCGCGCTGAACCCGGAGACCAGCAGGACGGTAACCAGCGCCGCGGTGGTGATCCAGGCCGCGAAGCGGGGTCCGCGGACATCCACCCGAACTCGCTGATCGGTGATGACGGTCGACATGATTGCTCCTGGCTGCTGTGTGAGAACGCACGAGTGACGAAAGCACGCCACCGGGATTTCCGGGCCGGTCTGAACTCGGCGCAGCGACGCCTACTCAGCGGCAGCGACAACAGCAGCAGCCCGCGGTGCGGCACAGATCGACTGCGCGGCGCTTGGTGAGCAGTAGCTCAAGGCGGGCGGGCATGACACCTACTTTACCCAATCGGTCGCCTCTCAGGCCAACAGCGGTTCCAGCGCCGAGCGCAACGCGGCAGCCTTCGGGACGCCGGTGGCCCGGTAGAGCTGGCGGCCATCGGCGCCGAAGACCACGGTGGTCGGCAGCGACAGCACGGAAAGTCGGCGCGCCGCCACCGGATTGGCGTCGATATCGACTTCGACGTGGGCGACGCCGAGATCTCCGCAGACCTGGTCGACCACCCGTCGGACCCGATCACACGGTCCGCACCACGGCGCCGAGAAGTGGACCACGGTTGGCCCGTCGGCGGCCAGCCCCGCGATGGTGCCGGCGCCGGTTTCGGCGTCCGGTGTGCTCGCCACCCGCAGCACGCCCGATCGGCGGGTGGCCAGCCAGCCGGCGAGGCCGGCCAGGGCCAGCCCGGCCGCGACGGCGATGATCGCGCTAGCCACGGCCGACGTGCGGGTGCTGGCGGAACTCGGCCAGGGTGACGGTGACGCCGTCGGCGACGCCCTCGATGATCACGTCGGACCCGCGGGCGCCCTGGCTGGTGGGTGCCACCCCGAACGGGAGCGTCTGCTCCGGCAGGCGGCCGCTGAACGCCGCCAGCACCGCCTGGCGCTTGTCCTCGGGAACCGGCTGGTCGGCGGTGTCCGGGCCGGTCAGGATCTCGGTCGGGGTGAACACCAGCGTGGTCCGGTCGGCTATGGATAGATCCACCGAGACACTCACCCGCTTGGTGAACCCGGCCGATCGCGGTGTGCCGGTGAACACCAATCCGTGCGGGTCGGAGATCCCCGATTCGGTGGTCGCGACGGCGGGCTCGCCGGTCTCGGTCGGGGGCGCCTCCACCATCAGGTCCCGGATGCCGAGGAAGCGGCCCAGGTGGACCGAGTCGATGATGACCCGGCTCTCCAGGGTGCCGACCGAGAGCTTCGCGTCCGGGCGGACCAGCCAGGAGGTGTCAGACAGGTCCACCGCGTGCATGGTGGCCTCCAACAAGGCTTTGCCGATGACCGGTTGGCTGACCGCGTGGGCCTTGATCTCCAGCTCGTCGTAGCGATCCTTGACGGCTTGGGGGAGGAACGGGAAACCCAGGACCGCGACGAACGGGTCCGATTCGAGATGGGCCGCCTGGCGGACCGACCGGGAGAGCCGGTACTCGGCGTAGACGGCCGCCCCGAAGTCGACAGCGACGGCACCCACCACCAGCACCGAAATCACGGCCGCCACGCCCACGAGCATCCTGCGCACTCGGACATTCTGGCAGGTCGCACGCTATCGTTAGGTCACCTGGCCGGTAACGGCAGACACTGGAGGGCCCGTTGGAGCTACTGCTGCTGACCGCCGACCCGCATCCGGAGTCGGTGCTGCCGTCGTTGGCGCTGCTGGCGCACACGGTGCGAACCGGCCCGCTGGAGGTCTCGGCCATGCTGGAAGCCGGGGCCGTCGAGGTCGTCATCGTCGACGCACGCACCGAGCTGGCGAGCGTGCGTGGCCTGTGCCGGCTGTTGAGCACCGCGGCCAATTCGGCGCCGGTGGTCGCGGTCGTCACCGAAGGCGGTCTGGTGGCGGTCAACGCCGATTGGGGGCTGGACGACATTCTGCTGCCGGGCACCGGGCCGGCCGAGATCGACGCCCGGCTGCGGTTGCTGATCGGGCGGCACGGCGGGGCGGCCGCCGAGCAGCAGGTCAGCCAGACGACACTCGGCGAGCTGGTCATCGACGAGGGCACCTACACCGCCCGGCTGCGCGGACGACCGCTGGATCTGACCTACAAGGAGTTCGAGCTGCTCAAGTACCTCACCCAGCACGCCGGGCGGGTCTTCACCCGGGCCCAGCTGCTGCAGGAGGTCTGGGGCTACGACTTCTTCGGCGGCACCCGCACGGTCGACGTGCACGTCCGGCGGCTGCGCGCCAAGCTCGGGCCGGAGTACGAGTCGATGATCGGAACTGTCCGCAACGTCGGCTACAAGGTGATCCGGCCGGCCCGCGGCCGCGCGGAGACGGCCGACGGCGACGACGACAGCAGCGGCGAAGGTGACGCTCAGCCGGACCGGGACGATCAGGACGCTGGTGCCGGTGCGCCGGTCGACTCCGACGACCTGGACGCCCCGCTGGCCAGCCAGTGACGGGCTGGCACACCGGCCTCTCGGCTGACCAGCAGCGGCAGGTACGGGAGCTGATCGGCGCCGCCGGCGCGGCCGACGGCGTGGCCCCGGTCGGTGAACAGGTGCTGCGCGAGCTGGGCGAGCAGCGCACCGGTCACCTGCTGGCCGCCGACGGTGACGCGGTGGTCGGCTACCTCAACCTGACCCCGGCGCAGGACGACGGCACCGAGCCGCTGGCCGAGTTGGTGGTGCACCCGCGTGCCCGCCGCCGCGGCATCGGCACCGCGCTGGCCTCGGCGGCGCTGGCCCACGCCGGTGCGACCCGGTTCTGGGCGCACGGCACCACGGACCCGGCCCGGGCGATGGCCGCGAAGCTGGGGCTGGCGCCGGTTCGGGAGCTGCTGCAGCTGCGCCGTTCGCTGCGTGACGTCCCGGACCCGTCGATTCCGGCCGGGGTGCGGATCCGCAGCTATGCGGGCCCCGCCGACGACGCCGAGCTGCTGCGGGTCAACAACGCGGCCTTCTCCTGGCATCCGGAGCAGGGCGGTTGGACGGCGGCGGAGTTCCACGAGCGCCGTCGTGCGCCGTGGTTCGATCCGCAGGGGCTGTTCCTGGCGTTCGACGACCCACCCGTCGGCGATCGTCTGCTGGGCTTCCACTGGACCAAGGTGCACCTCGACGTCCCCGGTCTGGGCGAGGTCTACATCGTCGGCGTCGACCCGGCGGCGCGGGGCCGGGGCCTCGGCGAGGCGCTCACCGCGGTCGGGATCTCCTGGCTGGCGCGCCGGCTCGCCGACGCCGCCGAACCGACCGTGCTGCTCTACGTCGAATCGGACAACGCCGCCGCGCTGCACACCTATCGGCGACTCGGGTTCACCGTGCACAGCGTCGACACCGCCTACGCCGCCCCGGGCCGCGGGTAAAGCCGTGTCGCCGTCGCGTGGGTTTCCGGCCGCGATAGCATCAGCTGACTGGCTGACCGCAGCGAACCACGCCAGAAAGTGAGCACAGTGAAGTTCAACACCGTCGGGACGGCGCTGATCACCGCCGTCACCGCGGGTCTGGTGCTCGCCGGATGCGGCAGCGACGACAACACCGGCGCGGGTTCGGGGGCGGATTCGTTCACCATGACCCCCGGGGCGCTCTGCTCCGGGAAGAACGCCGTCACCGCCGAGGGCTCGACGGCCCAGCAGAACGCGATCGCGCTGTTCAACCGGGCGTGGGGCAAGCTCTGCCCGGGAAAGAACCTGTCCTACAACCCGACCGGGTCCGGCGCCGGCCGTGAGCAGTTCATCGCCGGGCACGTCGATTTCGCCGGCTCGGAATCGCCGCTCAGCCCGGAGCAGGTCGAGGTGGCAGCCAAGCGGTGCAACGGCAACCCGGCGTGGCCTCTGCCGCTGGTCTTCGGCCCGGTGGCGCTGGCCTACCACATCGAGGGCGTCGACAAGCTGGTGCTCAACGGCGACCTGCTGGCCCGGATCTTCAACGGGGCGATCACCATGTGGAACGATCCGGCGATCACCTTCCTCAATCCCGGGGTGGCGCTGCCCGACCTGAAGATCACCCCGGTGTACCGGTCCGATTCCTCGGGCACCACCGACAACTTCAAGAAGTACCTGATGGCGA
>NZ_JBYCLB010000049.1:0-1635 GCF_057473705.1 Mycobacterium sp. TH-M15
CGGCCCGCACGGCAGCTCCGCCACCTCGCAGCCCAGTGCGGTCAGGATGTTGCGGTAACACGGGTAGCCCGGGCTGGTGATCGCTACCCGGTCGCCGACGTCGAAGCAGGCCAGAAACGTCAGCAGGAAACCGCCGGAGGAGCCGGTGGTCACCACGACGTCGTCGGGGTCGACGTCCAGGCGGTAGCGGTCGCGGTAGGAGCCGGCGATCGCCGCCCGCAGCTCCGGGATGCCCAGGGCCACCGTGTATCCCAGCTGGTCGGCCCGCAGCGCGGCGACGGCGGCCGCCCGCACCGGTTCCGGCGCCCCGGCGCTCGGCTGGCCGGCCGCCAGGTTCACCAGGTCACCGTGGCTGCGCTGGCGTTCGGCGGCCGCCAGCCAGACGTCCATCACGTGGAACGGCGGGATCCCGGCCCGCAGCGCGGCGCGATCGTTCATCCACTCACGCCCACGAAGGTGAACGGGTCGGCGGGTGCGAAATGCGCGGAGGCATCCCCGGCGAAGGTGTCGGCTTCGCCGCGACCGAGATCCAGCTTGCGGACCACCGTGCACCAGCGGGTGGACGAGACGTTGGGCTCGTCGGGGGTGGCGATGCTACACATGTCCCTACCGTACGGTGTGTGAGAACACCTCTGGTTCCAGTCGGCGCAGCTGTTCGGCGGGTGATCCGAGCAGGTGCGAGCTGCCGTGTGCGCGTTTGAAATACAGCTGGATGTCGCTCTCCCAGGTGATCGCGATGCCGCCGTGCAGCTGGACCGCCTCGCCGGCGACCGTCGAGAACGCCTGGCTGGCGACGAATCCGGCCAGCGCCGCCGACGTCGGCGACGGGTCGGCCACCGCGTCGTCGACGACCGCCCGGGCGGCCGACACCGCCACGTTCAGGTCGGCCATCCGGTGCTTGAGCGCCTGGAAGCTGCCGATCGGTCGGCCGAACTGCACCCGGCTCTTGGTGTAGTCGACGGTCAGCTCCAGGCAGCGGGCCGCCGCGCCGATCTGCTCGGCCGCCAGCAGGATCGCCGCGTAGTCGGCGACACCGGGATCGGGGCCGATGCCGGTGGTGTCGGCGGGGGTGACCCGGCCCAGCCGACGGGTCGGGTCCATGGTGGCGACCGCGGTCGCGGTAAAGCTGGTCCACCGGTGCAGCTGGCCGTCGTGCGCGCCGATCACCACGCCGTCGGCGCCGGACGCCAGCAGGTCGCCGTTGACCACGTAGTCGGTGTCGAAGACCACGGCGCCGATCGCGCTGCCCGCCGCCAGCCGCGCCAGCGCCTCGCCGTCCGGCGCGGGTGCCGCCAGCAACGCCAGCTCGGCCAGCGTGGTGCCGAGCAGCGGGCTCGGCACCAGCGCCTTGCCGAGCTCCTCGAGCACCACCGCCGCCTCGGCCAGACCGCCGCCGGCGCCGCCGAACTCCTCCGGCACCACCAGCGCTGCGGCGCCGACCTGCTCGCAGAGCAGCTGCCACAGCGATTCGTCGTAGCCGCCGGGTGACTCCAGCGCGGTGCGCACCGCCTCCCCGGTGGCGCGTTTCTCCACCAGCGCGGCCACCGTCTGGCGCAGCAGGTCGCGTTCCTCGCTCACCGGATCGCCTCCAGCACCCGCCGGCGGTGCGCGGTGGGATCACCCCAGGCCGGCCGC
>NZ_JBYCLB010000050.1:0-1716 GCF_057473705.1 Mycobacterium sp. TH-M15
CGGGCTCATCATCACCAGCGGGACACCGAAGTACATGCAGCCGAGCCAGGCGCCGATCAGCCCCATGTCGTGGTAGAGCGGCAGCCAACTGACGAACCTGTCCGACGTGGTCGCGCCCGCGGCCTGGCCCATGGCCCGGATGTTGGCGAGCAGGTTCCGGTGCGTCAGCGCGACGCCCTTGGGCTGCCCGGTGCTGCCCGAGGTGTACTGCACCAGCGCCAGGTCGTCGGTTCGCGGTCGTGGCAGGGTGTCTTGGCTTGCGCCCGTGAGTGTTTCGGGAACGACCACATGGCGCATGCTGTCGACGTTGGCGCGCAGCAGGTGGCCGAGGGTGACGGCCTCCGGCAGGGTGACCAGGATCGCTGCCCGGGCGTTCGCGAGGATGCCGGTCGTGCGGCGCAGGTGGTCCGCGAGCTGGGAGGGCCGGGCCGGGGGGTAGACCGGGACCGGGACGGCACCGGCGAGGACCACACCGGCGAAGGTGGTGAAATACGCCCGGCCGGTGGGCAGCATGATGGCCACCGTGTCCCCCGGCATGACGTCGCGGGCGATCAGCCCCGCGGCCAGCGCGGCGGCGTCGCGGCGCAGCGCGGCATAGGTGACGTCCAGCGGGCCACCCGGATCGTCGAGGATGCGCAGGTGCAGCCGGTCCGGTGTGGCGCCGGCATGCCAGTCGAGCGCGTCGTTGAGGGTCGACGCCCCCGCCGGCGGCAGGCCGCCCTCGGCGGCGGCCGGCAAGGACGCCAGGCCTTTCGATGGAGCCTCACCCTCCCCCGCCCCGGCGCGGCCCGCCACGGGCCGGCCACGCCCGATCGCGGCGACGAGGTCGCGCGGAGTGTCGGCGTCGGCCAACAGGTGCTCCGGCAGGGCCACCCCGAACGTGTCCTGGATGCGCAGCAACAGCTCGGCGAGCTCGAGGCTGCCGATGCCCAGGTTCTCGAACGTGCTGTCCAGGGTGACCGTCGGCGGCACGGCATGCGGATGGACCTCGGTGACCAGGCCGCGTACCAGGGCCAGGACCGGAGCGGCGCGCCCGTCGGCCGTCATCGGTCAAGAGGCGGTCGGGGAGCCCGCGACTCGTTTGTGCAGACGCTCCGCGAACTCCGCGGCCCGGTCGAGGTCGCGCTCGTCCGGCCGTCCCCTGTTGATGCCGCCGACGAGCCCGAACGGCCCCACCGTGTCGAACCCGCGGCAGGAGAACGAATCGAGCACCTCGAAGCCCTTCGCGGCGAGCGGCTTTCGCAGCGTCTTCGAATACCCCAGCAGCGGGATCTCGCGCGCGCCGCTGGTGAAGAAGGTGAACGCGCGGACACCATCGACGTGTGGGAGGCGACGTATCAGGTTGCGTAGCCGCGCGTCGGGGGCCATGTAGTAGATGCCGGACCCGAACCCGACGAGGTCGTAGTCGCCGAACTTCGCGGGGTCGGCCGACTCCGGCTCGACGATCTCGGCGCCGAGCACCTCGGCCATCCGGTCGGCGACCCGCCGGGTGTTGCCGTGCGATTTCGAGACGCAGACGATGAGCGACTTCATCGCCACACTCTGCGCCGCAGCGGCACGATCCGGAAAGGGCGCAAAGGCACCTTGACGCCGGGGCATTGGTCGCCACGGCTGCAGTACTAGTCGACCGCGTGGATCACCTGGCGGGCCACGCGCCGGATCCGCCGGCACATGTCGGGGTCGAGGGGCACGTCGGCATCGGCGGGGATCTCCCCC
>NZ_JBYCLB010000051.1:0-6856 GCF_057473705.1 Mycobacterium sp. TH-M15
CGGGCCGAAGCCGGCCCGCATGGTGCGCCGGTGGTGCGGTGCGCGGCCCGGCGGCTGCTGCGGCGTCGGCAGCAGCGGCTCGCGGGGGTGCAGCGCAACCGTCGACGGCGTGCCGGTGGTCAGGGTGAGCTCCTGGCCGGCGTGCCGGATGGTCAGCCGGCCCTCCGGCCCGTCGCGAAGCGTGTAGCTGACGTCGGTGGCGGTGGCGCTCACGGTGATCCGGAACCCGTGCCAGCGCAGCCGGAAGCAGAGTCGGGAGATCCCATCCGGCAGAGCAGGATTCAGCGACAGCACGCCGTCGTCGTCGCGCAGGCCACCGAAGCCGGCGACCAGCGCGGTCCAGGTGCCGGCCATCGCCGCCATGTGCAGCCCGTCGCGGGTGTTGCCGTGCAGGTCGCGCAGGTCGACCAGCGCGGTCTCGTACACGTAGTCGTGCGCCAACTCCAGGTGACCGACCTCGGCACAGAGCACCGCCTGGGTGCATGCCGACAGCGACGAGTCGCGCACGGTGCGCCGTTCGTAGTAGTCGACGTTGCGGGCCTTCTGCTCCGGGGTGAAGGCGTGGCTTCGCCAGTGCATCGCCAGCAGCACGTCGGCCTGCTTGACCACCTGGGCCGGATACAGCCGGACGTAGGGCTCGTTGAGCAACAGCGGGTAGCGGGCGTCGGCGTCGAAGTCCCACTCCGCCTGGGAGGTGAAGCCCTCACACTGCGGATGCACGCCGAGCTCCTCGTCGTAGGGGATGTGCACGGCGTCGGCGGCATCCCGCCAGCTGGCCATCTCCTCGGTGGTGACGCCCATCTCGTGTGCGGTGTCCGGGTGCCGGGCGCAGGCCGCGGCCGCGCTCCGCAGATTGTGCGCCGCCATCAGGTTGGTGAACACGTTGTCGCGGACGATCGCGGTGTACTCGTCCGGGCCGGTCACCCCGTAGAGATGCCACGCCCCGTGCCGGTCGTGATGACCCAGCGACCGCCAGAGCCGGGCCGTCTCCACCAGCACCGCCAGCCCGGCCTCCTCGGCCTCCAGTGACTGGTCGCCGGTGACGATCCGGTACTGCTCGAACGCCGCGGTGATGTCGGCGTTGATGTGCCAGGCCGCGGTTCCGGCCGGCCAGTAGCCGGAGCACTCCTGCCCGCGGACCGTCCGCCACGGAAACGCCGCGCCATCCAGGCCCAGTTCGGCGGCGCGTTCCTTGGCCAGATCCAGCGTCGACGCCCGCCAGCGCAGCGCGTCGGCCGCCGCGTGCGGAACCGTGTAGATGAGCACCGGAAGCACGAAGCTCTCACTGTCCCAGAAGGTGTGCCCGTCGTACCCGCTTCCGGTGAGTCCCTTGCTCGGGATCGCCCGGCGTTCGGCGCGGGCGCTGGCCTGCAGGATGTGGAAGAGCGCGAACCGGATCGCCTGCTGACAATCCGGGTCGCCGTCGACCTCGACGTCGGCGCCGTCCCAGAACTCGTCGAGGTAACCGCGCTGCGAGTCGAGCAGCCCCTGCCAGCCGCTGTAGCGGGCGCTGGTCAGCGCGGCGGTCACCTGGTCGCGCAGCGCGGGCCGGGACCGCTCACTTGACCAGTTGTAGGCCAGGTACTTCACGATCCGCAGCTGCTGGCCGGGGCGCAGCCCGCAGACCACGGTGGTCGCCGCCACGTCCGGGATCGCCATGGTGTTTACCTGCACCCGGCCCGGCACCTCGATCTCGTGGTGCATGCCGGCGGCCATCATCAGGTCGCTGACCCGGGTCCGGTGCACCAGCACCGCACCGGTGTCGGTGTGCTCCTGCTCGACGGCCTCCAGCGGCTTGTCCAGGATCGCCGCCACCCGCGGGTCGCCGGAGGTCGGCGGCTGGTCCTCGTTGGCAACCAGCTCGGACTGTACCGTCACCCGGACGAACTCGTCGACCGCCTCCACGGTGTACTCGATGGCGGCGATGCTGCGCTGCACCAGCGAGACCAGCCGGGTGGAGCGCACCTTCACCTGTTTGCCCGCCGGCGAGCGCCAGTGCGCATGCCGGGTCAGCGTGCCGGCCCGCAGATCCAGGGCCCGCTCGTGGTCGAGCAGCTCGCCGTACCGGACGTCGAACGGCTCGTCGTCGACCATCAGCCGGAAGATCTTGCCGTTGGTGACGTCGACGATGGTCTGGCCGGCCTGCGGGTAGCCGTACCCGGCCTCGGCGTAGGGCAGCGGGCGCACCTCGAAGAAGGAGTTCAGGTAGGTGCCCGGAAACCCGTACGGCTCGCCCTCGTCGAGGTTGCCGCGCAGCCCGACGTGCCCGTTGGCCAGGGTGAACAGCGCCTCGGTCTGCGCCAGCACGTCCAGGTCGAGCTGGGTCTCCCGGATCTGCCAGGGTTCGACGGGGATGTCGGCGAGCATCAGCGACCCGCCTGTAGGAGCTGCGCCAGGTCGTCGACCACGACGTCGGCACCGGCCCCGTACAAGTCCTCGGCATGGCCCAGCCGGTCGACACCCACCACGAACCCAAAGTTACCGGCCCGGCCGGCCGCCACCCCGGAGAGGGCGTCCTCGAAGACCGCCGCCGCGGCCGGGGCGACCGCAAGCAGCTCGGCGGCCCGCAGGAACGAGTCCGGCGCCGGCTTGCCCGGGATGCGCTCGGCGCGCAGGGTCACCCCGTCGACCCGGTGGCCGATGAACCGGTCCAGCCCGGTGCGCGCCAGGATCTCGCCGGCGTTGGCGCTGGCCGACACCACGGCGGTGGCCAGGCCGGCCGCCGCGACCGCCTCCAGGTAGCGCCGCGACCCGTCGAAAACCTCAACGCCATTGTCGCGCAGGGTTTTACCGAAGGCATCGTTCTTGCGGTTGCCCAGGCCGTGCACCGTCTCGGCGTCCGGCGGATCGTCCGGGCCGCCGTCCGGCAGGGTGATTCCCCGGCTGGCCAGAAACGACCGCACCCCGTCCTCGCGTCTGCGGCCGTCGACGAAGCGCCGGTAGTCGGACACCGGGTCGAACGGGACGAACGGATCGCCGGTGCGCTCGGCGCGCCGCGCCAGGTAGGCGTCGAACATCGTCTGCCACGCGACGGTGTGCCCGCTGGCGGTGTCGGTGAGCACCCCGTCCAGGTCGAACAGGCAGGCTCGCACCGTCTCCGGCAGACCCAGCACGGCGACCCTCCTTACTGTTCGCTACCACTTCACCACGCGCGCCGTCGGATCGACGGCATTTCGGCGCCACTAGACTTCCTTCGGTGTCGTCACCATCCTCGCGCCCGGTGCTGGTCATCGACTTCGGCGCGCAGTATGCGCAATTGATCGCCCGGCGGGTCCGCGAGGCGCGGGTCTACTCCGAGGTGGTCCCGCACACCGCGACGGCCGCCGAGATCGCCGCCCGTGACCCGCGGGCGCTGGTGCTCTCCGGCGGGCCGGCCAGCGTCTACGCCGACGGCGCGCCGGCGCTGGACCCGGCGCTGCTCGACCTGGGGGTGCCGGTGTTCGGCATCTGCTACGGCTTCCAGGCGATGGCCCGGGCCCTCGGCGGCACCGTCGCGCAGACCGGCGACCGCGAGTACGGCCGCAGCGAACTGAGCGTCGCCGGCGGCGAGCTGCATGCCGGGCTGCCGCGGAGCCAGCCGGTGTGGATGAGCCACAGCGACGCGGTGACCGGCGCGCCGGACGGATTCGCGGTGACGGCCAGCACGGCCGGCGCCCCGGTGGCCGCCTTCGAAGACCGCCGTCGCCGGCTCGCCGGGGTGCAGTACCACCCGGAGGTGCTGCACACCCCGTACGGGCAGCGGGTGCTCAGCCGGTTCCTGCACGAGTTCGCCGGGCTCGGCGCGGAGTGGACGTCGGCCAACATCGTCGACGCGCTGGTCGCGCAGGTGCGTGACCAGATCGGCGCCGGCCGGGCGATCTGCGGGCTCTCCGGCGGGGTCGACTCGGCGGTGGCCGCCGCGCTGGTCCAGCGGGCCGTCGGTGACCGGCTGACCTGTGTCTTCGTCGACCACGGACTGCTGCGCGCCGGCGAGCGCGACCAGGTGCAGCGTGATTTCGTCGCCGCCACCGGCGCAAAGCTGGTCACCGTGGACGCCGCCGCCGAGTTCCTGGACGCGCTGGCCGGGGTCTCCAACCCGGAAGGCAAGCGCAAGATCATCGGGCGGCAGTTCATCCGCGCCTTCGAGGGCGCGGTGCGCGACGCGCTATCGGGGGCCGACATCGACTTCCTGGTGCAGGGCACGCTGTATCCGGACGTGGTCGAGTCCGGCGGCGGCGCCGGAACCGCGAACATCAAAAGCCATCACAACGTCGGCGGCCTACCCGACGACCTGAAGTTCACCCTGGTCGAGCCGCTACGGCTGCTGTTCAAAGACGAGGTGCGCGCGGTCGGCCGGGAACTGGGCCTGCCGGAGGAGATCGTTGCGCGCCAACCGTTCCCCGGGCCCGGGCTGGGCATCCGGATCGTCGGCGAGGTCACCGCGGCACGGCTGGAGACGCTGCGCCAGGCCGACGCGATCGCCCGCGAGGAGCTGACCGCGGCCGGTCTGGACCACCAGATCTGGCAGTGCCCGGTGGTGCTGCTGGCCGACGTCCGCTCGGTCGGGGTGGCCGGGGACGGCCGCACCTACGGCCACCCGATCGTGCTGCGGCCGGTCTCCAGCGAGGACGCGATGACCGCCGACTGGACCCGGGTGCCCTACGAGACGCTGGAGCGGATCTCCACCCGCATCACCAACGAGGTGGCCGAGGTCAACCGGGTGGTGCTGGACGTCACCAGCAAGCCGCCCGGCACCATCGAGTGGGAGTGAGCCGGTCTCCAGACAGCGGCCGGCAGGCGGCGACGGCCGCGGCGCGGCGTCGGCGTGGATGCAATACCGAAGGCGTGGCCGCTAACCGATCACCAGCACCAGCCTGCCTCGAACATGCCCGTTTTCGATGACGCGGTGAGCTTCCGAGACCTGGTCGAGCGGGTAGGTGCGTTCCACGGGAAGCCAAAAGCGTCCGGCCTCGATGAGCGCCCCGATTTCGGCAAGTGCGTGAAATGCGTGACCGTGAAAGCCGTTGCTGAAGCGCACCTTGTGCTGGTCGGCTCCTTCGAAATCGGCAAGTGTCACCACGTTCTGTGGGCCGCTGGCGAGATCAATCAGCTCGGGTAGTACGCCGCTTCCGGCGACGTCCAGCGCGGCGTCGACGCCATCGGGCGCGAGTGCGCGGACACGCTCGGTCATGCCTTCGCCGTATGCGACGGGCTCTACGCCAAGGCGTCGAAGGTAGTCGTGGTTGGCGGTACTGGCAGTGCCGATCACGCGCGCGCCGCGCGCGACGGCCAGCTGAACGGCGGTGCTGCCGATCCCGCCCGCTGCGCCGTTGACAAGCAGGCTGATTCCACCGTCGACGCCGAGTTGGTCCAAGCTGCGGGTAGCCGTTTCGAGCGCGACGGGGAGGCCGGCTGCGTCGACGAAGCCGAGCGACGGCGGGATCGGCGCCCAATACGTCAGCAGCGCCAGTTCGGCCACCCCGGCGCCATCGTCGGAGACACCGAATACCGCGTCGCCGACAGCGACGTCGGTAACACCGTCTCCGACCTCGTCGACAACGCCCGCCACATCGCGACCCGTCGTCTGTGGTAGCCCCGCTCCGAAGTCCAACAGGCCTTTGCGCAGCTTCCACTCGGTCGCATTGATGCCGGCGGCGCGCACGACGATCCGGATCTGCCCGGGACCGGGATTCGGGTCGGGAAGATCCACGATCTCAAGCACCTCGGGGCCGCCGAAGCGCCTGAACTGCGCTGCTCTCATCATCTTCCTCACTGTCGACGGAGATCGCGTGGCATTGGCTGTGCCAGGTTAATTCGGACCGGCTGTGATGGCTCTTCAATTCGGGGTTCTCGCGTCGAAATGTCGGGGCGCGTTGACCACGCCCACCGGGGGCATGCCGCCGAACATGCCGCGGGTCCACCGTGGGCGCGCCTTGACGCTGCCGCCGGAGAGGTGTTTACTAACGATATCGAACATACATTCGATCATAGTGGGGATCCGACCGTGCCCAGGAGTGCGTCATGACGGCGGCAGCGGCCTTCGACCGGTGCCATGAAGGCCGTGCTGAACAGCTCAAACAGCTTCGCCGGCAGATGGCGGAAATCTCCGGGAAGGTCGGCGCCAGCCGGCGCGGGCCCGCCGGCCCGCAGGACCTGATGCCGAGCTCGGAAAGTTTGCTGCCGATCCCGGAATCGCTGGCCGAGGCGCTGCCCGCCGGGCTGCCGCGGGGAACCGTGGCGGTGCTGTCGGGAGCCCGGTCACTGGTGCTGAGCCTGGTGGCCGCGGTGACCGCCGCCGGGGGTAATGCGGCCATCGTCGGGTTGCCGGACACCGGGTTGCTGGCCGCCGCGGAGATGGGCGCCGACCTGAGCCGGCTCGCGGTGGTCCCGGACCCCGGCACCGATCCGGTGGAGGTCGCCACGGTGCTGATGGACGGAATGGATCTGGTGGTGCTCGGCTTGGGCGGGTCTTCGGTCCCGGCGGCCCGCACCCGGGTGGTGGCGGGCCGAGCCCGGCACCGGGGCTGCGCCCTGCTGGTCGCCGACGGCGACTGGCCGGGTGCGACGCTGCGGCTGGGCGCCCGGGTGCGTGGCTACCAGACCACCTGCGGCACCGCCGTTCCCGGGTTCGGGCGGATCGGCGCGGTGCGGCTCGAGGTACGGGCGCAGGGACGGGCGGTCGTCCGGACCCGGGCCGGCTGACCCGGGTGGTCGCCGATGTCTGCTCGAGTGCTGGGTGTGTGGTGCATGGATTGGCCCACGGTCGCCGCGGCGGCGGCCGCGGGTCTGCCGGCGACCGCCCCGATCGCGGTCACCCTGGCCAACCGGGTGGTGGCCTGCTCGTCGACCGCCCGCGCGGCCGGGGTCCGGCGCGGGC
>NZ_JBYCLB010000052.1:0-1500 GCF_057473705.1 Mycobacterium sp. TH-M15
CGGTTGATCAGGCTGGTGTGCGCGGGATAGTGCACACCGATGAGTTTGGCGAACACTCCCCGCTCGGTGAGCGTGTCCACGATGGCGCGCACGGTGGCTCGATCACCCGAGATCGCCGCCATTCCAGGTGAATTGACCACCGCCAGTTCCACGAAGCCCGAACAGCGGGCCAGGATGTCTTCGAAGGTGTCCCGGTCGGCGGCGACCGCGGCCATCGCGTGGCCACCGGCGCCGAACTCGTCGGCGGCGCGGGCGCGGATGATGACGACACGCACCGCGTCGGCCAGGCTGACCGCACCGGACACGTAGGCGGCGGCGATCTCGCCCTGGCTGTGGCCGATGGCGGCCTTCGGGGCCACCCCGAACGAGCGCCACGTCGCCGCCAACGCTGCCATCTGGGTGAACAGCGCGGGCTGGACGCGCCAAGCGGCGTCGCCTGGATGATCGTCGGCCAGCAGGTAATCCAGCGGCGATGCGCCGGCCTCCGCCAGGAACGCTTCGGCGCAGCGATCCGCCTCGGCGCGAAACGCCGGTAACGAGTCGTAGTACAGCCGTCCCATCCCGGGCCGTTGGCCGCCCTGGCCGGGGAAGACGTAGCCGACCCTGCGCGGCACGGCCGGCGCGGTGGTGGCTACAACGGCGGGGTGCTCGCGGCCGTCGGCGATCGCCCGCAGCGCGGTGAGCAGCTCGTCGGTGCTGGTCACCATCGCCAGCGCTCGGTGCGGGCGCGCTGAGCGGGTCCGGAACAGCATTCTGGCGATCTCCTGCGGCGCCACCTCGGGATGTGCGGCGGCATAGCCGAGTAGGTCAGCCGCCTGGCGGCGTACTAGGTCGGCGGTCGCCGCGGTCAGCAGCACCGGAACCGCGCCGTTGGGCTGCGTCACGCTCATCCCGGTGTCGCGGCCGGCATCTCGATGACGGCGTGCGCGTTGGCGCCGCCGGCGCCGAATGACGACACCGCGCCGTAGCGGGCACCGTTTTTCGGCGCCCACCGGTGTAGCTTGGTGGCCAGCCGCAGACCGACCAGATCCCAGTCCAGCTTCTGAGTGGGGTTGTCGGAGAACAGGGTTGGCGGAATGTAGCCGTGCCGGCCCGCGAGCAGGAGTTTGATCAGCCCGAGCACCCCGGAGGCGGCCTGGGCATGTCCGGCGTTGGACTTGACCGAGCCCAGCAGCGCGGTGGATCCCGCCGCGCCGTATGTCTGGAACAGCGCCAGCAGTTCCACCGGGTCGCCGGCCGAAGTCGCGGTGCCGTGTCCCTCGATCATGCCCACGTCGGCGGCTTCGACGCCCGCGGCGTCCAGGGTTTTGCCGATGAGCTGGTGTTGTGCGCGCACCCGGGGCGCCAGGATCGGCTTGCCGCTGCCGTTGTGGTTGGTGCGGATGGCCCGGATGCGCCCGAACACGTCGTGGCCGAATTGGCGTGCCCGTGACTGGCGTTCGACCAGCACCATGCCGGCGCCTTCGCCCCAGACGGTGCCGGTGGCGTCGTCAGCGTAGC
>NZ_JBYCLB010000053.1:0-4256 GCF_057473705.1 Mycobacterium sp. TH-M15
GTCGGCCTGCTGCCGAAGATGAAGAACTACACCGCGATCGTCGCGGTGATCGCCGTGATCGGTGCGTTGCTGGCGATCAGGCTCGCCTTCAAATCCACTCAGGGCGAGTATCTGACCGCCGGCTGGGCGTTGTGGGCGGTGCTGGCGCTGGCTGTGCTCCAGGCCGGTGCGGCGGTCTTCGCCCTGCTGCTGGAGGCCGGCGTCGTCACGGCTCCGGCTCCCCGGCCGAAATTCGACCCGTACAGCGCCTACGGGGCGCCCGGCGGCTACTTCGGCCAGCCGGGGCAGCTGCCCCCCGGTCAACCCGGTGCGCAGCCCGGCTACCCGTCCTACAACTACCCGCCGACGCCCGGCTCGTTCGGCGGGCCGCCGTCCGGCGGATTCGGCGTGCCGTCGGCGCCGGCCCACCCCGGCACCGGGCCACAACCAGCCCAGCCGGCTCCATCCGGGCCGCCCACCCCGCCCACCGGGTTTCCCAGCTTCCCGCCGCCGCCACCGGCCGCACCGGGGGGGGCCGACGAGACCCGGATAGCGCCGAGCGACCCGCCGGGTCCGGCCCAGCCCTAGCCGGGCGGGCGGTGCCCCGGTCAGGCCGCATGCACGCACCGTGATGCGGGTGGAGGAGAGTCGGCAGCCGGGCGCAGTCTCCGCGCGCGACCTGCTGCGGGTCGCGTTCGGGCCGGCGGTCACCGCGCTGGTGATCATCGCCGCCGTCACGCTGGTGCAGCTGGTGGTCGCCAACAGCGACATGACCGGGGCGCTGGGCGCCACTGCGAGCATGTGGCTCGCCGTGCATCAGGTCCCGGTCTCGATCGGCGGCCGTGAGCTGGGCGCGCTCCCGTTGCTGCCGCCGTTGCTGCTGGTGTGGGGAACGGCCCGGACAACCGCGCAGGTCACCGCGGCCGAGGCATCGTGGTTCGTGGTCCGGTGGATCGTGACATCGGCGCTGGCGGGTCCGCTGTTGATCGCCGCGATTGCGCTGGCGGTCATCCACGACGCGGCGTCGGTGATCACCGAGCTGCAGACGCCGAACGCGCTGCGGGCGTTCCTCAGCGTGCTGGTGGTGCACGGGCTCGGCACGGCGGTCGGGGTCGGATCGCGGATCGGCCGACGCGTGCTGGCGGCGGCGAAGCTGCCCGGCTGGTTGGCGGATTCACTGCGGGCCGCGGTCGCCGGGATGCTGGCGCTGCTCGGGTTGTCGGCGGCGGTGACCGCCACATCCCTGGTGCTGCACTGGTCGACGATGCACCAGCTCTACGGGGTCACCGACTCGATGTTCGGCCAGTTGAGCCTCACCCTGCTGTCGATCCTGTACCTGCCCAACGTCGTCGTCGGCGCGGCGGCGATGGCGGTGGGATCCACCGCGCACCTCGGTTTTGCGGCATTCAGTTCCTTCACCGTGTTCGGTGGTGACGTGCCGGCGCTGCCGATCCTGGCGGCGGCGCCGAATCCACCGCTGGGGCCGGCCTGGGTGGCGCTGCTGATCATCGGTGCGGCATCCGGAGTGGCGGTCGGCCAGCAGTGCGCACGACATCCGCTGCCCGCACCGCAGGCCCTGGCCAAACTGCTTTCGGCGGCGCTGCTGGCGGCGCTGGCGATGGCCTTCCTCGGCTACGCCGGCGGCGGTCGGCTGGGCAACTTCGGCGACGTCGGCGTCGACCAGTCCACCTTCGGGCCCGGAGTGTTCTTGTGGTTCGCCACCGTCGGTGCGGTGACGGTCGTGCTGACCGGCGGCATCCGGCGCCGGCCGGCTCGCCCCCCGGTGAATCCACGGCGGCCCGTCGCAGCCGATGCGGTCGAGGCCGCGACCGAACCCGCGCCCGAACCTGCGGCCGACCCGGTCGAGCCGGACGACGAGGCGCCGGATCTGGCGGACATCGAGCCGATCGAACCCATCGCCGGCCCGGCCGGACCCGTCGAGCCGTTCGACGACCCGGAAGACCAGATGTTCACCGACGACGACCCGCCACCGGACTAGCGCCGTGCCGGCCCGCCTCGTCACCGGACTAGGTTGGATTGTCCGGTTCCTTAGCGCGCCGTGCCGGCCCGCCTCGTCACCGGACTCGGTTGGATTGTCCGGTTCCTTAGCGCGCCGTGCCGGCCCGCCTCGTCACCGGACTAGGCTCGTCCCCGTGCAACCGATCCGCGTGCCCGCGAGCGCGCCGGCGCGGCTGGTGGTGTTGGCATCGGGGACCGGGTCACTGCTCGAGTCGGTGCTGCAGGCGGCGGCCGGCGACTATCCGGCGCGGGTGGTCGCGGTCGGCAGCGATCGGGACTGTCGGGCGATCGAGATCGCCACCGCGGCCAAGCTGCCGGTGTTCACCGTGCCGCTTGCCGACCACCCGGACCGCGACGCCTGGGACGCCGCCATCACCGAGGCCACCGCGGTCCACCGGCCGGATCTGGTGGTATCCGCCGGGTTCATGAGAGTCCTTGGTTCGCGGTTCCTTTCCCGATTCCTCGGGCGCACCGTAAACACCCACCCGGCGCTGCTGCCGGCGTTCCCCGGTGCGCACGCCGTGCCCGAGGCGCTGGCCTACGGGGTTAAGGTCACCGGCTGCACCGTGCACCTGGTCGACGCCGGCACGGACACTGGACCGATCCTGGCGCAGCAGACGGTCGCCGTCCTCGCCGACGATACCGAGGAGACCCTGCATGAACGGATCAAAGTGGTGGAGCGGCAGCTCCTGGTGGACGTGCTGGCCGCGCTGGCGACCGGCGGCGTGACCTGGACCGGACGAAAGGCGACGATAGGATGACCGACGACAGGAAGCCGGTACGCAGGGCCCTGATCAGCGTCTACGACAAGACCGGATTGGCGGAGCTGGCTGGCGGACTGCACGCCGCCGGCGTCAACATCGTGTCCACCGGTTCCACGGCGAAAACGATTACCGCAAAGGGAATCCCGGTGACGGTGGTGGAGGAGCTGACCGGGTTCCCGGAGATACTCGACGGCCGGGTGAAGACCCTGCACCCGCGGGTGCACGCCGGGCTGCTGGCCGACCTGCGCAAGCCGGAACACCGGGCGGCGCTGACCGAACTGGGGATCGAGCCGTTCGACCTGGTGGTGGTCAACCTGTACCCGTTCGGCGAGACCGTGGAGTCCGGTGCGGCCGTCGACGAGTGCGTCGAGCAGATCGACATCGGCGGCCCGTCCATGCTGCGGGCGGCGGCGAAGAACCACCCCAGTGTCGCGGTCGTCGTCGAACCGCTCGGATACCCCGGCGTGCTGGCCGCGGTGACCGCCGGCGGGTTCACCCTGGCCGAACGGAAACGGCTGGCGGCGTTAGCGTTCCGGCATAGTGCCGAGTACGACGTGGCGGTCGCCGGCTGGATGACGTCGACGCTGTCGCCGGAGGAGCCGCGCCAGCCGCTGCCGGAGTGGGTGGGGCGCACCTATCGACGGTCCGCGCAGCTTCGGTACGGGGAGAACCCGCACCAGCAGGCGGCGCTGTACAACGATGCCGGCGCCTGGCCGGGCCTGGCGCAGGCCGAGCAGCTGCACGGTAAAGAGATGTCCTACAACAACTTCACCGACGCCGATGCGGCCTGGCGGGCCGCGTTCGACCACGAGCAGACCTGCGTGGCGATCGTCAAGCACGCCAACCCGTGCGGGATCGCCGTCTCCGGGGCCTCGGTGGCCGACGCGCACCGCAAGGCGCACGACTGCGACCCGACCAGCGCCTACGGCGGGGTGATCGCCACCAACACCGAGGTCAGCGTGGAGATGGCCGAGTACGTCAGCACCATCTTCACCGAGGTGATCGTCGCGCCCGGCTATGCGCCCGGCGCGCTCGACGTGCTGGCGCGCAAGAAGAACGTCCGGGTGTTGGTCGCCTCCGAGCCGCTGCGTGGCGGCACCGAGCTGCGACAGGTCAGCGGCGGGCTGCTGATCCAGCAGCGCGACCAGCTGACCGCGCCGGGCGACGACCCGGCCAACTGGACGCTGGCCACCGGGGCGGTCGCCGACCCGGCGACGTTGGCCGACCTGGTGTTCGCCTGGCGGATCTGCCGCGCGGTGAAGTCCAACGCCATCGTGATCGCCGCCGACGGCGCCACCGTCGGCATCGGAATGGGGCAGGTCAACCGGGTGGATGCGGCCCGGTTGGCCGTCGAGCGCGGCGGCCGGCGGGTGCGCGGCGCGGTCGCGGCATCCGATGCGTTCTTCCCGTTCCCGGACGGACTGCAGACGCTGACCGCGGCCGGGGTGACCGCGATCGTGCACCCGGGCGGTTCGGTGCGCGACGAGGAGGTGA
>NZ_JBYCLB010000054.1:0-5891 GCF_057473705.1 Mycobacterium sp. TH-M15
GCGCTATCTGACCGCCCGGCCACGTGATTTCCTGATGGTGGCCACCCCCGGGGCAGGCAAGACGGCGTTCGCGCTGCGGGTCGTCACCGAACTGCTGGCGGACCGCACCGTCGACCGGATCACCGTGGTGGTGCCGACCGAGCACCTCAAGACGCAGTGGGCCGCAGCCGCCGTCGAGCACGGCGTGGCGCTGGACCCGAAGTTCAGCAACTCCGCGGCGCAGACCAGCCCCGAGTACCACGGCGTGGTGGTCACCTACGCCCAGGTGGCCAGCCACCCCACTCGACACCGGGTGCGCACCGAGGAGCGGCGGACCCTGGTGATCTTCGACGAGATCCACCACGGCGGCGACGCCAAGACCTGGGGCGAGGCGATCCGTGAGGCGTTCGGCGACGCCACCCGCCGGCTGGCGCTGACCGGTACCCCGTTCCGCTCCGACGACAGCCCGATCCCGTTCGTCACATATGAGCCCGACGGTGCCGGCGCGCTACGCTCGGTGGCCGACGAGAGCTACGGCTACCCCGAGGCGCTGGCCGACGGGGTGGTCCGGCCGGTGGTGTTCCTGGCCTACTCCGGCGAGGCCCGGTGGCGGGACAGCGCGGGTGAGGAGTACGCCGCCCGGCTCGGCGAGCCGCTCACCGCCGAGCGCACCGCCCGCGCCTGGCGCACCGCGCTGGACCCGGCCGGGGAGTGGATGCCGGCGGTGATCACCGCCGCCGACACCCGGCTGCGGCAGCTGCGCGGCGGCGGCATCCCGGACGCCGGCGGGATGGTGATCGCCTCCGACCAGGCCACCGCCCGGGCCTACGGAAAGCTGTTGCACACACTCACCGGCGAGGCGGCCACCGTGGTGCTCTCCGACGACCCGGGCGCGTCGCAGAGCATCGCGACATTCGCCGCCGGTACCAGCCGCTGGCTGGTCGCGGTGCGGATGGTCTCCGAGGGTGTCGACGTGCCGCGGCTGGCCGTCGGGGTGTATGCCACCAGCGCGTCGACCCCGCTGTTCTTCGCCCAGGCCATCGGCCGGTTCGTCCGGTCCCGGCGGGCCGGCGAGACCGCCAGCATCTTCCTGCCGTCGGTGCCGTCGCTGCTGCGGCTGGCCAGCGAGTTGGAAGCGCAGCGCAACCACGTGCTGGGCGCACCGCACCGCGAGCCACTCGGCGACGACGAGCCGGTCGAGCGCCGCCGCAGCGAACCGTCCGAACTGGAGAACACCTTCGAGGCGCTGGGCGCCGACGCCGAGCTCGACCAGGTGATCTTCGACGGCGCGTCGTTCGGTACGGCCACCCCGGCCGGCAGCGAGGAGGAGGCCGACTACCTGGGCATCCCCGGCCTGCTGGACCCCGATCAGATGCGGGATTTGTTGCGGCGCAGGCAGGAAGAACAGCTGGACCGCCGCAGCCAAGCCGGCGGCAGCACCCCGGTCCAGCCGGTGACCCGGCACGGGCAGTTGCACGAGCTGCGTCGCGAGCTCAACGCGCTGGTCTCGGCGGCGCATCACCGCACCGGCAAGCCGCACGGCTGGATCCACAACGAACTGCGCCGCATCTGCGGTGGCCCGCCGGTGGCCGCCGCCACCGGCGATCAGCTCAAGGAGCGGATCGCCGCGGTCCGGGCACTGAGCGCGTAAACGGGTCCGGTTCAGCGTTTTTCAGCGAGTTCCGCCAGCCGGTCCAGCGAATTCCGCGCCCTGCCGGCTGGCGCTCACCACCCGGGAAGCGTCATCGAGGTCAGCCCCGCTCACCACCGGCCGCGTCGATCAGCCGCGACATCTCAGCGTAGGACATCCCGGTGGTGGCGCCGGTGATGTCGCCGTCGGCGAGCCGGGTCGCCGCGTCCTGCAGCGCCGCCGCCACATGTGTGTAGAGCGCCGACCCGAGGCTGATCCGCTTCACACCGGCCTGCTTCAGCTGGGCGACGGTGACGCTCGCGGTGCCGACACCGCGCACCACGTTGACCGGTTTGGGCGCCACCGCGGCCACCACCTTGCGCACCGAGTGCAGGTCGGGCAGGCGCGGCGCGTACAGCACGTCGGCGCCGGCCTCGGCGAAGGCGACCAGCCGGCGGATGGTGTCGTCGAGGTCGGCACGGCCGTGCAGGAAGTTGTCGGTGCGCCCGGTCAGCACGATCCGGCCGCGGGCTACCACCGCCGCGGCGCGAACCCGGGCCACCGCGTCGTCGAAGTCGCGGATCGGCACCGACGGGTCGCCGGTGGTGTCCTCCACCCCGACGCCGGCCAGCCCGGCGTCGATCGCCGCGGCCACCGTCGCCGCCACGTCGTCGGGGGTGTCACCGTAGCCGTCTTCGAAGTCACCGTTGATCGGCAGCCCGCTGACCCACCCCAGCAGCTCGGCGTGCGCCAGGTGCTCACCCCGGGTGACCGCGTGCCGTCCGTCCAGCCGGCCCAGCGCCGCCGCCAGCGCCGCCGAACTGGTGCCCAGCGCTTCGAAGCCAGCGTTCTTGAGGATCAGCGCCGAGAGCCCGTCCCAGGCGTTGGGCATCACGAAGCCGCGATTGTGCAACTCCAGGAACGCCTCGTGGTGGTTCGACGCCATCAGCAAACCTCCTCCGATCGGCGGCGCGGTGCGCCAGCACCAACGCTAGGCCGTTATCGCCGCTGCGCCCAGCGGCTCTCGACCACCCAGGGCGAGGCGGACGCAGCCACCGACCAGGCCAGCGCCGCCGGCACGTCGAGCACCCGGTAGGCCTTCACCCCGGCGGCGGTGGCCGCCACCAGGGTGGCCACCCCGACGCGGCGCTGAAACCAGCTCTGCCGCATCGTCCACCCGATGATGCCCTCGGTGGCGAGGCAGTCGCGGCGCCGGTCCAGGCTGCCGCTGCGGGCCACCAGCCAGCGCCCGTCGACCCGGTGTCCCAAGGCCCGCACCCGGTCGGCGGCCAGCAGCGCACAGCACCCGGTCAGCGCCAGCCACAGCGCCCAGCCCCAGACCGGCGTGGCGAGCACCACCAGCCCGATCCCCACCACGACCGGCAGCGCCATCGCCCGGGTCCAGCGCCGCCGCGCGGCCGCCGGGCCGTGCCCGACCAGTGCCCCGCTGACCACCTGCGCATCGCCGACCAGGCCGGTCAGCACCGACTCCGCGGTCGCCGCCGGGCAGGGCGGCAACAGCAGCGACGACTCGCCGACACCGCGCACCCCGGTCATCACCGCGTCCAGCCGAGCCCCGCCCATCAGCCGCACCAACAGCGGCCGGCGCAGGGTCCCGCCGCGCAGCCGGCGCATGTCGTAGCTGTGCTCCCGAGTCCGCAGCAGCCCGTAGCTCAGGTGCAGCACATCACCGGCGGCACCGGGGTTTCGAGACAACGCCAGGTTTCCGTAGCTGAGCAGCGAACCGACCACCGCCAGCAGCACCGACGCCAACAACACCGTCAGGGCGATCACCGTCGTCGTGGCCAGCACGCCGATCCGCCCAGCCGCGTCCAGCCAGGACCGGCCCAGCGGCGAATCCTGCACCGCCGCCCAGACTCCGGTCTGCATCACCGCACCGGCCCCGGCCGCCAGCATCACCAGCCCGGAGAAGCTCAACGGGCTGTACCGCAGCCATGACGGCCGCCACTGGGCGAGCAGCGTCGCCGGCGCGCTCGCCGCGGCCTCGGGCTGGGCGTCACCGGCCGCGACCAGCAGCATCGCCCGCAGCGCCGGCACCTGATCGCTCTCCACCGCGTCCAGCTCGAACAGCCGCTCCCCGACGGTCTCCTGACCGGTGCTGACCCGCAGCACGGTCAGCCCCAGCAGCCGATGCAGCAGCCGGGCTTCGGTCTGTACCGAACGGATCCGGTTGCGCGGCACCGACAGCACGCTGCGACGCAGGATGCCGGTGCGCAGTTGCAGCCGTCCGGACTCGGGGTCGGGCTCGACCCGGTAGGTGGTGGTGAACCAGCGCGCCACCCCGACCACGGCGATCAGCCACAGCACCGCGATCAGCCAGAGCGGGTTGTCACTGCTCGATCCCCAGACCGCCGCGACGACCAGCAGCGGCAGCTCACGCAGCCCCTCGTGCAGCGGATGCACCAACAGCATCCGGGGGCTCAGCCGCTGCCAGGCCGCCCCGGGCGGTTGAGGAGGCCAGGAGGGTGGCGCAGCTCCCGGGCGGCTCACGTGGCGTCCTCGGCGCCGAGCGACGCCGCGCTGGTCAGTTGCGCGACGACGCGCTCGGCGACGGCCTGGTCCAGCGCGACGATATGCACCGCACCCGCCGACGAGGCGGTGGTGACGGTGACGTTGGACAGCCCAAACAGCCGGTCCAGCGGGCCGCGGTAGGTGTCCACCGTCTGCACCCGGGAGATCGGCGCGATCCGTCGCTCCTGCACCAGCCACCCGGTGCGGGTGTACACCGCCTGCGGGGTGACGTCCCAGCGATGCACCCGGTAGCGCCAGACCGGGGCCACCACGACGCTGACCAGCGCCCCGACCGCCGTCACCGCCGCGGTCAGGTCATGCAGCCAGACCGGCTGTGGGTCGACCGCCGTCCAGACCAGCTGCGCCAGCGCCAGCACCATCCAGGGCACCGCGCCGACCAGCAGCCAGAGCAGTGGCGCCCTGGTGCTCGGCGGATACCGAGGCTCGACCAAGGTGACCGGCCCCGGGCTGTTCGCGTTATCCGCCATGGCAAGAAGGATGACAGCAGCCGCGATTCGATGCCATCGCGCCCGGCCGGGCGGGTGGGTATCGTTTTGCGGCATGAGCCCTCAGCGGAAGTGGTCGGCGGACGACGTGCCGGATCAGGCCGGGCGGGTCGCCGTCGTCACCGGCGCCAACACCGGCCTCGGCTATCACACCGCCGCCGAACTCGCCGCCCACGGCGCGCGGGTGGTGCTGGCGGTCCGCAACACCGGCAAGGGCGATGACGCCGCCGCCCGCATCCGCGCGGCCAGCCCGGACGCCGACGTCACCGTGCAGCGGCTCGACCTGAGTTCGCTGGAGTCGGTGCGCGCCACCGCCGACGCGCTGCGTTCCGCCTACCCGGCCATCGACCTGCTGGTCAACAACGCCGGGGTGATGTGGACCCCGAAGCAGACCACCGCCGACGGGTTCGAGCTGCAGTTCGGCACCAACCACCTGGGCCACTTCGCGTTCACCGGCCTGCTGCTGGACCACCTGCTCCCCGTCGACGGCTCGCGGGTGGTGACCGTCAGCAGCATGGGCCATCGGATGGGGGCTGCCATCCACTTCGACGACCTGCAGTGGGGGCACAGCTACAGCCGGCACGGCGCCTACGCGCAGTCGAAGCTGGCGAACCTGTTGTTCACCTACGAGCTGCAACGCCGGCTGGCGACCGGCGGCAAGCCGACCATCGCGGTGGCGGCCCACCCCGGTGCCTCCAACACCGACCTGACCCGCAGCCTCCCGGGGCCGCTGCGGCCGCTGGAGAGGCTGCTGGGGCCGGTCCTCTTCCAGGGCGCCGAGATGGGGGCGCTGCCGACGCTGCGGGCCGCCACCGACCCGGCCGTCACCGGCGGGCAGTACTACGGCCCGGACGGGTTCGGCGAGCAGCGCGGGTATCCAAAGTTGGTGCGGTCCAGCAGGCAGTCCCACGACGAGGGGCTGCAGCGACGGCTCTGGCAGGTCTCCGAGGAGCTGACCGGGGTGCGGTTTCCGGTGTAGAGCGGGCCGACGACTGCGCCTAGCACAGGCCACCTACCTGCGCGGCATCGTGCCCTCGTGATGGCTGACGCTGGTCGGCCAGCGTGTGGTTGGCCGCACCAGAAGCCCGGGTTAACGAAGATTCCGGCCGACACAGCGACCGATCTGATGTAACGCCTCCGCTGACAACAATTGTTGAAGGCCCATCACTAGGCTCACCGGGCCCCGGACAAACAACCCCTCCGCCACGTCGACATCGAGATCGAGGATGTTTGCCAACGCGTTG
>NZ_JBYCLB010000055.1:0-1754 GCF_057473705.1 Mycobacterium sp. TH-M15
CCGAGACCATCGTCACCCCGGACGCGCGTGCCTCGCCCGTCACCGCCGCCGCCAGCGGGTGGTGCGTGGGTGAGATCAGTGCCTCGATCGGCCCGCCGCGGTCGGACCCCCGCATCCCCGGAACCGGGGTCGCCACCTGAGACATCTAATCGCAAAGCAAGCGCGGGTCGACCACGAGGGCGTCCACCACCTCGAGGCGGCGCAAGGCCTCCGGCCGCAACGGCAGCACCCCGTACCGGTTGGCCAGACCCTGCCCGAGCGTCGCCGCGAACGCCTCGCGCGTAGTCCACATGGCTTTAGGAGCGACGACCACCGCGGCAGTCGATGCCGCGGCGACGTCACGGGTGACGGTGCCGACCAGGCCGGCACCGATCAGCTGGGCCAACGCCACCCGTTTCAGGTAGCGCTCCGCCGGTCCGGCCGGCCTGGCCGGCACCGGCCCCGACCGGTGGTGCACCTCCGGTTGCTCGGCATGCCGGGCCAACACGGGCTCATGGGCGATCCAGGCCTGCTCTCCGGCACGACACTCCGCGGCCCGCAGCGCCTGTGTCGTCACATCGACCGCCAGCGCTGCCGGTGACAGCGTCAGGGTGTGCGCCACGGTCGTGGCCAGCGACAGCACGGTGCCGGTTGCCTCGGTACCGATTCGGTCCTCGAGCAGGCGACGCAGCCAGGGCTGGTACTTCGCGATCGCTACCGCCGCGTCGACCGCGACGGGCGCCGCCGGCAACCGCAGCGTCCGGCCCACGACCGCGATGGCCAGCCCGCCGGCGTGGACACCGACCATCGTCGCCCTGGTTGCCAGCAGCAGCCCGTCGCCCGGCAGGCTGTCGCCACCGCGCGAGCCGTTCGACGTCGGCGAGGAATGATGGTGGCGCTTTTCAGCGTCGCCGACCACCGAGCACAACGTGCCCAGTGACGTCTTCTCGCCGTCGAACTCGACCACGACCCGTGACAGCGGGCGATTTAGCTCGGCCGAGGTAACGCCGGGCCGAGCAAGCAGGGCGTCGAGTACCGCGCGTCCGCGTTCAGCGCCGCCCCGGCCGTTCAGATCGCGCACCTCGATCCACGCGCGACCGTCACCGCGCCAATGGCGCCGGGTTGTCGAGGGGGAGACCTCGCCGGACAGCAGCTTGATCCCGGCGCGAACCGGCTCGGTGGCGATCTCGAGGCCGGCCGAGGCAATCGAAGCCGCCGCCTTGGCCGCTTGGATTCCCGTCGCGACAGCGCGCGACGGCGGCCACCCGAACACGGACAGACGCATGAAAAGCCTCCAGTGTCGACAAAACACCGGAGGTCTCTCCCGCCGAGAAGCGGCCCACAGCGCCGGTCGTCCGGTAGCGGTCGACGTGATGACGACGCTGCAGCGAAGGGATACTCCCCTCCGCCGAGCAGTATGCCACCACCGAGTGCCCGCGTCGACGGCCAGACAGCCTGCCCCGAGTGCCCGCGTCGACGAGCGTGAACTGGTTGCGATATTTCGCCCGTTTTTTCGCAGCAGCTTCACTTTCGGCGCAAGGGATGTCGTTTCACTGCTCACCGCTGCCGACAGGCTGAGTATCTTCGAACTGTGGCGACGCCGGAGGTTCCTGCGCACACCGGTGCCAGCGCCGCAGCCGGGCCTGTCGCACGCGGCAGCGTCGTCCGGGTCGTCGCGGCCACCGCGGTCACCGCGCTCTGCGGGTACGCGGTGCTCTACCTTGCGGCCCGCGACCTGAACCCCGCCGGCTTCGCGGTGTTCGCGGTTTTTTGGG
>NZ_JBYCLB010000056.1:0-3512 GCF_057473705.1 Mycobacterium sp. TH-M15
CGCCGACGCGGCTCATGGGCGCCACTCCTCCGCATCGCTTCGCTCTGCATCGGCGCCGACGCGGCTCATGGGCGGTAACCTATCCGACGCCCTCCCCCGGCTCGCGAGCGTGCGCAGACACGGTCACGGGTTGGGCGGGTCGGCCGGGGACACGCACGCTGGGCCGACGGTGCGCCGTGGTCAGCCGAGGTAGACATCGTCGTCGCCGAGCCGCGCCGCCGGGTTCAGCAGCATCGCCGCCTCCTGGCGCTTCTCCGGCATGTCGTGGTCGAACCGGCGACCGTCGGGCCGCTGGTACATCGGCCGACCGCCGGCCATCGCCGAGGCCAGCCGGCGCCGGCCGGCCAGCACCCGGGCGCGGGCCTGCCGGGTGTAGGCCTCCCGCTGTCCGGGGTCGAGCGAGGCCAGGAATGCCTGCGGGTGCACCAACGCGACCAGACCGGAGACGTGGCCGAAGCCGAGGCTGGTGACCAGGCCGGCCTTCAGCGGGAACTTGCCGTCCAGCCGCAGCGTGTCGCGGACCCAGACGAAGTGCCCGGCGGTGGCCAGCTCGTCGTCGACACAGTCCAGGCTGCGGTTGGGCGGGATCACCCCGTCGCGCAGCATCTGGCACATGCCCATGATCTGGAAGACCGCCGCGCCGCCCTTGGCGTGCCCGGTCAGGCTCTTCTGGCTCACCACCAGCAGCGGAGCACCGGCTGACCGGCCCAGCGAGTCGGCCAGCCGCTCGTGCAGCTCGGTCTCGTTGGGGTCGTTGGCCAGCGTCGAGGTGTCGTGCTTGGAGATCACCGCGACGTCGTCGGCGCCGACCCCCAGCTGGCCCAGCGAGCGGGCCAGCACCGAGTCCCGCCCACCCCGGCCGGCGCCCAGCGCGCCCAGCCCCGGAGCCGGGATCGAGGTGTGCACCCCGTCGGCGAAGCTCTGCGCGTAGGCCACCACCGCCAGCACCGGCAGCCCCATCTTGGCCGCCAGGTCGCCGCGGGCCAGCAGGATGGTGCCGCCGCCCTGGGCTTCGACGAAGCCGAGCCGGCGCCGGTCGTTGGCCCGGGAGAACTTCGAGTCGCTGATCCCCTTGGCCCGCATCATCTCGGTGTCGGCGGTGGCCGCCATGTCCCCGAAGCCGATGATCGCCTCCAGGGTCAGGTCGTCGTAGCCGCCGGTGACCACCAGCTCGGCCTTGCCCAGCCGGATCTTGTCCACGCCCTCCTCGACCGAGACCGCCGCGGTGGCACACGCCGCCACCGGGTGGATCATCGCGCCGTAGGACCCGATGTAGCTCTGCACCACATGCGCGGCAACGACGTTCGGCAGCACTTCCTGCAGGATGTCGTTCGGCTTGTTCCGGCCGAGCAGGTTGCCGTGATACATGGTCTGCATCGACGTCATGCCGCCCATGCCGGTGCCCTGGGTGCTGGCCACCATGCTCGGGTGCACCCAGCGCATCAGCTCGGTCGGGCTGAAACCGGCAGAGAGGAACGCGTCCACGGTCGCGACGATGTTCCACAGCGCCACCCGGTCGATGGAGGTGGCCATGTCGGCGCTGATCCCCCACACCGTCGGGTCGAATCCGGTCGGGATCTGCGCGCCCACGGTCCGGGACAGCCTGGTCTTGCGCGGCACCCGGATCTCGGTGCCCGCCTTGCGGGTTACCTGCCAGTCGCCGGAGTCGGCCACCGGCCGGGCCACCGTGTGCTCCGGGTCGAACTGCACGAACGCCCGGGCGTCGGCCTCGCTGGAGACCACGAACGAGAAGTCCTTCTCCAGGAAGACGCTGACCAGCAGCGGGGAGGCGTGGTCGGGGTCGATCGCGCCGTCGTCCACGAACTCGCGAACGCCGACCCGCTGCACCACGGTGTCGTGGTAGCGCTCGACCAGCTCGGCCTCGTCGACCAGCTCGCCGGTCTCGGTGTCGTACCAGCCCGGGGTGGGGTCGTCTTCCCATTTCACCAGCCCGGTGGTCCAGGCCAGCTCCAGCACGCCGGCGGCGGAGAGCTCGTCGTCGACCTCCAGCTCGAAGCGGGTGCGCGACGATCCGCACGGGCCGAGCTCGGCACCGCCGACGATCACCACCAGGTCGGCCGGGTCGACGTCGAGGTCGGCCCAGACCGGCGGCGGCGCGGCGGCGGCGACGCGCGGCGGGGACGGCAGGGCGGCGATGCTGGTGGCGGAGTCGTCGGCCGGCTCGTCGCCGGCCGCCTCGCTCACCATCTCCGCACGGGCCTTGGCGGCCAGCTCGGCCATGTCGAGGTCGGCTTCGGCCAGCCCGCCGGTCAGGTCGGCGTTGATCGGCGCCTCGGCCGCGGCCACCTTGGACTCGACGTCGCAGAGACGCAGCAGCATCGCGGCCATCTCGTCGGTGGAATAGGTGGTCACCCCGGCGTCCTCGACGGCGTCGACGACCACGTCGTTCTGCCCCATCAGGCCGGTGCCGCGGGTCCAGCCGATCAGCGCGTGCGCCAGGCTGACCCGGGCCGCCCACGACGACTCGGCGTGCCACCGGGAGACCACCGCGTCCAGTGCCGCCTTGGCCTCGCCGTAGGCACCGTCGCCGCCGAACATGCCGCGGTTCGGCGAACCGGGTAGCACCACGTGCAGCCGGGAGGCGATGTCGTGTTCGGCACCGATCCGCGACAGCCCACCGATCAGCCGCTGCACCGCCCAGAGCAGCACCTTCATCTCCATCTCGGCGCGGGCGCCGACCTCGGAGAGGTCACCGGCCACCCGCGGCGCGGCGAACGGGAACAGCAGCGTCGGGGTGAGCGCGTCCTTGAGGTGGATCGACGCCGGCCCGAGGCTCTCGGTCTGCTCGTTGCCGACCCACTCGACCAGGGCGTCGATGTCGGCGTAGGACGCCATGTTGGCCGGCACCACCCACAGCGCCGCGCCGAACCGGGCGTGGTCGCGATACAGCTTCTTGTAGAAGCCCAGCCGCTGGTCGTCCAGCCGCGAGGTGGTGGCGATCACCGTGGCGCCGCCGTCGAGCAGCCGGCCGACCACCGACGCGGCGATCGACCCCTTCGACGCGCCGGTGACCACCGCGACCTCGTCGCCGTAGCGTCCCTTGCCCGGGTTCTCCGCGCCGGCGGCGATCCGCGCGTACAGCGCCGCGTGCAGCTGCCGGCCCTCGGTCAGCGCCCGGCCCTGCCACCAGGTCGCCTGGGCGGCCACGACGTGCCCGGCCCCCTCGAAGCGTTCGGCGAGCCGGTGCCAGGCGGCGTCGATCTCGCCGTCGTCGACCAACCAGAGCCGCACCAGGTCTTCCCGGGCGCTGGCCCAGCGGTCGTCCAGCAACACCGCCTTGCGACCGTCGAACGCCGGCGCCACCAGCCGTGGCCAGTCCGCACCCAGCTCGGCGGTGACCAGATCGATCAGCTCCCCGTCGGTGGCGGCCTCCGGCGTGGTCACCGCGTCGTCGAGGCCGAGCTGGCCCAGCACCAGCCGGGCCGCCGACGCCAGCACGCCGTCCCGGCCGGTGATCTGCTCGGTGAACTCGCCCAGCGCGGCCGCGTCGA
>NZ_JBYCLB010000057.1:0-4732 GCF_057473705.1 Mycobacterium sp. TH-M15
TTCAACCCCTACACCGACATCGCCTGGGGCGCACCGGAGTTCAAGGTCACCGAGAACGACCCGCGGTGGGTGCTGCCGGCCACCGACCCGTTCGGCAAGCACCCCTGGTACCAGGCCCAGCCGTTGGAGCGGCAGATCAAGATCGGCATGTGGCGGCAGGCCAACGTCGCCAAGGTCGGCCTGCACTTCGAGTCGATCCTGATCCGCGGGCTGCTCAACTACGCGTTCTGGTGCCCGAACGGCTCACCCGAGTACCGCTACTGCCTGCACGAATCGGTCGAAGAGTGCAACCACACCATGATGTTCCAGGAGATGGTGAACCACATCGGCGCCGACGTGCCCGGCATGCCGCGGTTCCTCAAGTGGCTGGCCGCGTTCATCCCGCTGGTCGCCGGGCCGCTGCCGATCCCGTTCTGGTTCGGCATCCTCGCTGGTGAAGAGCCGATCGACCACATCCAGAAGGACATCCTGCGCGAGGGCAAGACGCTGCACCCGATCATGGAGAAGGTGATGGCCATCCACGTCGCCGAGGAGGCGCGGCACATCTCCTTCGCGCACGAGTACCTGAACAAGCGGATTCCGCACCTGCGGCCACGCAAGCGGTTCTGGCTGTCGCTGTTCGTGCCGATCGCCATGCGGATTCTCTGCTCGGCGATCGTCGTTCCGCCGAAGGCGTTCTGGGCCGAGTTCGACATCCCGCGCCAGGTGCGCAAGGACGTGTTCTTCGGTTCCCCCGACGCCCGGCGGATGCTCTCCGACATGTTCGCCGACGTCCGGATGCTCTGCCACGACACCGGCCTGATGAACCCGGTCGCCAAGCTGATCTGGCGGATCTGCCGGATCAGCGGCGCGCCGGCGCGCTACCGGGCACAGCCGCAGCGGGCGCATCTGAATTCGGTTCCGGCCGCCTAGCGGGGGCCCGATCGCAATGCCGCACGTTATTACCCAGGCGTGCTGCAACGACGCCTCCTGCGTCTTCGCCTGCCCGGTCTACTGCATCCACCCGAGCCCGGACGAGCCGGACTTCGCCACCTCCGAGATGCTCTACATCGACCCAGAGGCGTGCGTGGACTGCGGCGCGTGCGTGCGCGCCTGTCCGGTCGACGCGATCTACCCGGACAGTCAGCTGCCGGACCAGCAGCTGCCGTTCGTCGAGATCAACAAGTCGTTCTACCCGGAGCGCCCGGAGGGGGTGAAGCTGCCGCCCACCTCGAAGCTGGCGCCGATCCTGCCGGCCGCCGAGGTTCGTCGCCGCGGCGCCCCGCTGACGGTGGCGATCGTCGGCTCCGGTCCGGCCGCGATGTACGCCGCCGACGAGCTGCTCACCCAGCCGCACGTGCTGGTCAACATGTTCGAGAAGCTGCCCACCCCGTACGGGTTGGT
This sequence comes from Mycobacterium sp. TH-M15, assembly GCF_057473705.1. NCBI lineage: Bacteria > Bacillati > Actinomycetota > Actinomycetes > Mycobacteriales > Mycobacteriaceae > Mycobacterium > Mycobacterium sp. TH-M15. The sequence goes on from NZ_JBYCLB010000057.1 coordinate 1,384, forward strand.
GCGGGCCGGGGTGGCGCCGGACCACCAAAGCACCAAGCTGGTCACCCGGCTCTTCGACGAGATCTCCTGGCGGCGCGGTTTCCAGTTCTTCCTCAACGTCGAGGTCGGCACGCACGTCAGCCACGCCGACCTGCTCGCCCACCACCACGCGGTGCTGTACGCCTCCGGTGCGCTGCACGACAAGCGGCTGGAGATCGACGGGATGGGCCTGCCCGGCACCGGCACCGCCACCGAGGTCGTCGGCTGGTACAACGGCCACCCGGAGTTTCGAGATCTGGCGGTCGACCTGAGCCACCAGCGGGTGGTGATCGTCGGCAATGGCAACGTCGCGCTGGACGTGGCCCGGATCCTGACCTGCGATCCGGACCGGCTGGCCGGCACCGACATCGCCGACGACGCACTGGCGGTGCTGCGTGGCTCGGCGGTGCGCGAGGTGGTGATCGCTGCCCGGCGCGGACCGATCGCCTCGGCGTTCACCCTGCCCGAACTGGTCGGGCTGACCCAGGCGGTCGAGGTGGTGCTCGACGCCGACGACCACGCCCGGGTGCGTACCGACCTGGCTGACCTCACTGCGGCCCGCGACACCTGCACCCGGCAGAAGCTGGAGATCCTGGCCAAGCTCCCCAGTGTCAGCGACGCCGCGCCGCCCCTCTCCAGGCCGCGGATCCGGTTCGCCTACCAGCTGACGCCGGCGCGGGTGCTCGGCGACGAGCGTGCCATCGGCATCGAGTTCACCGGCACCGGCACCGACCGGGTACACCGGCTGGACGCCGGCCTGGTGCTCAGCTCCATCGGCTATCACGGCACCCCGATCGCCGATCTGCCGTTCGACGACGACGCGGGCGTGGTCCCCAACGAGGGCGGTCGGGTGGTCGACCCGGCGACCGGGCAGCGGGTGCCCGGGGCGTACGTGACCGGCTGGATCAAGCGCGGCACCACCGGCTTCATCGGCACCAACAAGTCCGACTCGCTGCTGACCATCCGGACCCTGGTCGCGGACTTCAACGACGGCCTGCTCGCCGACCCGGTCGGCGGCCCGCGCGCGGTCGCCCGGATGGTGCACGACCGTCAGCCCGACGTCGTCGACGCCGCTGGCTGGAAGGCGATCAACGCCGCCGAGAAAGCCCAGGGCGCCGCCGAGGGCCGGCCGCGGGACAAGTTCACCTCGGTGCCGGAGATGCTGGCGGTCGCGGCGAAGGTGCCGCCGGAGCCGCTGCTGCAGCGGATGCTGACGGCGTTGAAGGGTCGCTAGCGCCGGCCGCGACGTTCAGTCTGCGTCCACGGCGCGCTCTACTCGCACTTTTGCGCCCCGAGCGCAGAGTCAACGCACCCGCGGACGGTAGCGTTGACCAGTGACACTCCCCGACAACGAGCACCTGGCGGCGATGCGAGTGGAATACGGCTCGGAGAAGGACCACAGCGGCGACCTCGACGAGAGCTGGCTTGAGATCGGCTGGCAGGCGCTGCTGCGCAGCTGGATCGGCGACGCCGAACGCGCCGGGGTCGCCGAGCCCAACGCCATGGTGCTGGCCACCGTCGACGCAGGGAAGCCGGTGAGCCGGTCGGTGCTGTGCAAGGCCATCGACGACACCGGGATCACCTTCTTCACCAACTACGACTCGGCCAAGGGCGCCCAGCTGGCCGCGACCCCGTACGCGTCGGCGACCTTCCCCTGGTATCAGCTGGGCCGCCAGTTCCACATCCGCGGCGCGGTGCGCAAGGTCGACCCCGCCGAGACGGGGGACTACTGGTCGAAACGACCGCGCGGGTCCCAGCTGGGCGCCTGGGCGTCGCACCAGTCGCAGCCGATCACGTCTCGCGCGGCGCTGCTCGACCAGCTCGCCGAGGTGACCGCCCGGTTTCCGGACTCCGAACCGGTGCCGGTGCCGCCGAACTGGGGCGGCTACCTCATCGCGCCGGAGGTGGTTGAATTCTGGCAGGGCCGAGAAGACCGGCTGCACAACCGGATTCGCGTCATCGGTGGAAGGGTGCAGCGGCTGCAGCCGTGATGATGCCGCCGTAGAGCCGGGCAAACTAAGGATGGCCGGCGGCCACAGATGACATACTATCGCTTGTCGATACTAATGAAATCCGTTAGTATTGGCTGGGTGATCCGGTCGTTCAAGGACAGCGACGCGGAAGCGGTATGGGATCTGACTTTCACGAAACGGATCAGTCGCGAGCTGGCCAAACGGGCTCGCGACAAGATGCAACTCATCGACGCTGCTGAGAGCATCAACGACCTACGCGTACCGCCGGGCAATCACCTGGAGCGACTGACCGGTGACCGCAAGGGCCGATACAGCATCCGCGTCAGCGGCCAGTGGCGAATCTGCTTCGTCTGGGCCGAGGGCGCTGCCGAAGACGTCGAACTCGTCGATGACCACTAGGGGAAGGAAGCACGATGGCCGGTTTCTTGCCGACACACCCAGGTGAGATCCTGCTCCACGAGTTCATGGAGCCGATGGGGATCACCCAGTACGCGCTCGCCAAGGCGATCGACGTTCCGCAGACGCGCATCGGCCAGATCGTCCATGGCCGACGCGGCATCAGCGCGGACACCGCGTTGCGGCTATCGCGGGCACTGGGACTCAGCGATGCGTTCTGGGTCAACATTCAGTCGCGATACGACCTGGACGTGGCACGGCTGGAGCTCGGCGAGAAGTTGCGGCGCATCCACAAAATTCCAGCTGCATCGTGAACCCCGCTCACCTCTACCGAAACCACCGGCGCAGCAGGCAAACCCAGCGCCGAGACCGTCCACGAACAAGACGTGCGCCTATGCACCGGATACGCCATCGCGAACGCAGCAACACCGCATCCGCCGGAAAAAAGCGTCGATCTGTTGCCGCACGCTAACGCAGTGCAGGGTGCGCTACTTGCCAACCCCGACGCAAGCCCAGAAATCCGTGGAGCAATCACTGATGTGTTGAACGCTTTCGATGACGCCTTGATTACTACGTGGGAGAGCATCAGACCGCGCGGCCTCGCCGAGCCACCTCAGCACGATCATGAGACCGCGCAGGTCGCACTGGATCGTGCGTGGCAGGTCTGCGGGCCTTTTTGGGCGGGATGCGCGATGACGCCTACGTGTACTCCGATCACGACACAACGCGGGAGGACATGGCCGGCGAATTCGGCAACGCCACTCATGGGCTGCAGGCCGCGCTGACCCAGACCTACCACGCCGCCAAAAAAGAGTAGGACCAAAGCGGCGCCGGCGGCGGGCTCAACGCCGCGGCCGCCCGCTCGGCGATCGTCACGCCTGCCACCACAGCACGCGGGCACGGTAGCCGCTCGACGGCGACTAAAATTCCGTCCGTGCCGGACCTGGTCGAGGCAGCCCGGT
>NZ_JBYCLB010000058.1:0-3159 GCF_057473705.1 Mycobacterium sp. TH-M15
GCGAAGACGACGACGACGAACAGCGCCATCTCGATGAGCGCGAAGACCCCGAGCCCGTCGTAGGCGACCGCCCACGGGTAGAGGAAGACGATCTCGATGTCGAAGACGATGAACAACATCGCCGTCAGGTAGTACTTGATCGGGAACCGCTGGCCCTGCGGCGCGAGCGGCCCGCTGACCGGCTGATCGGTGGGCTCGATCCCGCACTCGTAGGCCTCCAGCTTGGACCGGTTGTAGCGGGACGGGCCGACCAGCGTCGCGGCGATCACCGAGAAGACGGCGAAGCCGGCCGCCAAGCCGGCCAGGATGAGGATGGGCAGGTACAGATTCATCGAGTGACGTTGTTCTCTGATCGCTGTCGGTGTGAACTCTCGCACAGCGTATCGTGCTGCGATCAACCGGTTGGCGATACCGGCAAATTAATCCGACTGTGACCCGAGTCACCGTTAGCGGTCAACGGGGACAGCGGAATTCGCCCGATTCAGGCCGCCGAGGCCCGTAACAGCCCCAGTACCACCTGACTCAGCTTTATCTGGTCGACGGGGTGCGGGACCGCGGCCTCGGCCCGTGACCAGCGGGCCAGCCAGGCGTCGTCGGCACGGCCGGTGAGCACCACGATCGGTGGGCAGGCCGTGATCTCGTCTTTGAGCTGCTTGGCGATCCCCATCCCGCCGGCCGGGGTTGCCTCGCCGTCCAGGATCGCCAGGTCGATCCCGCCGGCGTCCATCTCCCGGATCACCATCGGCTCGGTGGCGACCTCGACGTAGCTCAGCTCGGGCAGATCCGGGTGCAGCTGCTTACCCAGTGCCAACACGACCTGCTCGCGGATCGCGGCGTCGTCGCTGTAGACCAGGATCCGAAGCGGGGCGGGGGCAGACACGCTGGCGATGCTACCGCTCGCGGCGGCCGGAGAAGACGGGATCGGTTGACCGTCGCCATCAGCGGTCGTAGCCGGGGTGGGCGACGGCCAACCGATGCCGCACCAGGGCCCGCAGAGGGCCGATCACCTCGCCGCGGTGGTCGAGTTCGCTGGCCCGGATCGCGGCGGCCGGCGCGGCCTCGTCGGCGAAACCCAGCCCGCGAACGGCCACCTCGGCCGTGTCGTCGGCGGCCAGCAGTTCCCGCTCGACGATGTGCAGCGCGTTCGCCGCCACCCGGGCGTGGAAACCGGCCCGCCCCTCGGTGGCCGGGCGCACGTCGGTCTCCAGGAATTCGGCGACCGCCGCCACCAGCTCGGCCGCGGTCGGCCGGCCGTACCCGGCGCAGACCGGATTGGCCCCGTCGCCGGCCCGGGCCTCCGCGGCTGCGTCGTCGCCGGCGGGAGTGGCTCCGGCCAGCAGGTCGAGCAGATCCCACTCGGTCTCGGCGACCCGCCGGCCGATCGTCGCCAACTCCACCGAGCGGGTCTGCCCGCTCAGGTGCCGGTGCGCCTGGTAGCGACAGACCACCCCCCAGCGCAGCGTGCCCAGCACCCCCCACCAGTGAAACCGCGCCGGGTCCACGCCCACCCCGGTGGCACGCTGGTAGGCGGCCAGGAAGTCCTCGACCGGGCCGAGCCCGCCGGCGCCGCGGTCGGCCGGCGCCCCGAACCGCCAGGCCCGGATGCAGAACCAGGCCCGGTCCTCGCAGGCGTCGCCGCGATGCACCAGCTCCCAGTCCAGCACCGCGGCCAGCTCGGATCCGGCCACGATCAGGTTGCCCATCCGGAAGTCGCCGTGCACCAGCCGGGCCCCCGGCGTGTCGGTGGGCACCAGGAACGCGGTGATGCGTCGGCGCGCCGACGCAGCTGGGCCAGCAGGTCCTCCCATTCGCGGCGCGGAACACCGCCGTGTTCGACGTCGGTGCGGGCGAACTCCCGGCGCTGGTCGAAGTACTGCATGTGCTCGGCCTGCAGCGGGGCGATCTCGGCGTCGATGAACTCGTCCATCTCCGCGAGCAGCGTCGGGAGATGTTCCGGCAGCGTGAAATCCGAGCTGCGTCCTTTCCCTTAGTCGGGCCGTTCGGTCATTGGTCGGTCCAGAATCCGTACAGGGTCTTCTTCCAGATCGTCGCCAGCGTCGCGATGGCGTCGGCGTCACTGACCTTCAGGTCGAGACCGGAGCGGCGGGCGAAGACGGTGGTGAAGTTCTCGAACAGCAACGCGATCGCGGCGGCGGTGTGTTCGGGATCCAGTTCTCGACCGTAGCCCTGCTGCTGGGCGTTCCGCACCGATGCCGCGACCGTGTCCATGCCGACCCGCCGGAACTGGTTCTGCACGTCCGCGAACCGCTCTTGGGTGGCCGCCAGCTGAGCCACCGCGATCATGATGCCGATGTTCTGGGTGAACATCGTCCAGTAGCCGGTGACCACCGAGGTGAAGAATTCGGTGTCGCCGGGGGAGTCGGGCAGCCGTACGGTGGAGCCGGCCGGGGCGACCACGTCGCGCACAAACGACTCCGCCAGGTCGGCTAGCAGCTCTTCCTTGTCGGCGAAGTAACGGTAGAACACCGCGGGTGATTTTCCCGCGGCCGCAGTGATGTCGGTCAGCGTGGTGCCGTGGAAACCCCGCTCGGCGAAGAGCTTCGAGGCGGCCTGCTCGATGGCCCGCCGGGTCTGGCGGCCCTTGGAGCTCAACGCCGTGGTGACCATCAGGTGCGCAGCTTCCGGTCGCCGGCCCGCAGCAATGCCCCGGGCAGGTCATGGCCGACCACCGCCTGCGCGACCTCGGCGGCGGCGATGGCGGCGGGCAGGTCGACGTCGGTGCCGATGCCGCTGTCGCGCAGCAGATACACCAGGTCTTCGGTGGCGATGTTGCCGGTGGCCCCCGGCGCGAACGGGCAGCCACCCAGGCCGCCGACCGAGGCGTCCAGCCGGGTGACGCCCGCGCTCACCGCCGCGTATGCGCTGGCCAGCCCGGCGCCGCGGGTGTTGTGGAAGTGCGCGCCCAGGGGGGTGTTACCGATGTGTCGCCGCAGCGCCGTGATCAGCCCGGTGACCCGGCCGGGCGTGGTGGTTCCGATGGTGTCGGCGACGGCGAGTCGGTCCACACCGAATTCGGTTGCCCGGGTGGCGATGTCGGTGACACGTTCCGGCGGTGTCGGTCCGGTGAACGGGCAGTCCCAGGCGGTCGCGATGATGACCTCGACCGAGGCGTCGCGGTCGTGGGCGATGCCGGCGATC
>NZ_JBYCLB010000059.1:0-5007 GCF_057473705.1 Mycobacterium sp. TH-M15
AGGTCGGACAATACTGAAACGACCGCTCGGCGAAGGACACCTCGCGGACGGTGTCGCCGCAGACCGGGCACGGCAGCCCGGTGCGGTCGTGCACCCGCAGCCCGGACCGCTTCTCGCCCTTGAGGGTGGCCGCGTGCTGGCCGACAGAGCGGGCGACCGCGTCGGTGAGGATGGTGACCGTCGCGTCGTGCAGGGCGGCGACTTGGCCGGCGGAGAGCTTCGCGGCGGTGGCGAACGGAGAGATCTTGGCGGTGTGCAGAATCTCGTCGCTGTAGGCGTTGCCGATCCCGGCGATCACCTTCTGATCGGTGAGCACGGTTTTGATCCGGCCGGTGTTGCGCGCCAACAACTCCGCCAACTGGTCGACGGTGAGCTGTAGCGCATCCGGTCCGAGCGCGGCGATGCCGGGCACCGTGACGGGGTCCTCGACCAGCCAGACCGCCAGCCGTTTCTGGGTGCCGGCCTCGGTGAGGTCGAAACCGGGCGCGGTCCCCGGGGAGCCGAGGTGCACCCGCAGCGCGATCGGGCTCTTGCCCGGCCGGGGTGACGCCGCGGCCAGCGGCTCCGACCAGCGAAGCCAGCCGGCCCGAGACAGGTGGGCGATCAGGAACAGGCCGCCGGCACCCAGGCCGAGGTATTTGCCCCACCGCTGGGCGCTGGTGACCACCCGTCCGTGCAGCGCGCCCACCGGCGGGTCGACGGTCTTCAGCGCCGACGGCGACGTGACGTCGACCCGGCCGATGGTGCTGCCGACCGCGTGCCGGCGCAGATGATCCACCAGCGCTTCGACTTCCGGCAGTTCGGGCACGGCGTTGGACGAGCCCGGTCAGCCGCGGGTCACCCGCCGGGCGTCGCGCAGCACCAGCGAGAGGAACCAGCTGACCACGGAGAGCACGATTGCCGCGAAGATCGCGTCCCACCAGAAGTCTTTGATCTCCAGCCCCCAGTGGGTGGTGTGCCGGGTGATCCAGACGGTGATCATCAGCATCAACGCGTTGACCACGATGTGGAACAGCCCGAGCGTGACGACGTAGAGCGGGATCGACAAGATCTGCACAGCCGGCTTGATGAACGCGTTGACCAGCCCGAAGATCACCGCGACGGCGAAGATGATGCCGATCCGCTGCACGGCGGTGTCACCGCCGACGAAATAGACCCGGCCCGGCATGATCAAGGTGACCACCCACAGGGCCAGCCCGGTGAAGGCCGCACGCAGCAGAAATGACCGCATGACAAGAGATTCTGCCACCGGAGGCGCCGATAATCCCCGGTTCGCCAGGTTCAGCGGGCCGGGGTGCCCCAGCCCTCCCAGAACAGCGCCCGGGACCTGAACCACGGGTGGTTCACCGCGTCCAGCACCTTGAGCCCGGCGTTGGTGACCGCCGGGATGCCGACCAGCCGATGGAACAACCGGCCGCGGCGATACTCGCGGCCCCACGCGGCCTGGATCCGCTGGCCGTAATTGGTGAAGTCGTCGGGGCCGCCGTTGGTCAGCGCGGCGACGGCGCACTCGCCGGCGGTCAGCCCGGACTGCAGCGCTTTGGAGATGCCGGCGCCGGACGCCGGACGCGCGGCGCCCAGTGCGTCGCCGGCGAACAGGATCCCCGGGCGCCACGGCGGCCAGGCGGTGAATCCCATCGGCAGCCGCCAGGCCCGCACCTCGCGGGCCTCCTTGAGCTTGTCCACCGGTGGCAGCTCCCACTCGGCCGGCAGGGTGGCCACGAACTCGCCAAGCAGCTCGGTGACGTTGATCTGCTGCCAGTTCTTGTAGCTGTTGACGTAGCCGAGCCCGATGTTGACCCGGCCGTCGCCGAGCGGGAACACCCAGCCGTAGCCGGGTAGCTGGTCGCCGCGGAACGTCAGCTTGAGATGGATGTCCAGCGAGTCGGAGTCCGGGCACTTCGCCGGCATCTCGGCGCGGATCGCGATCGCCGAGTAGCCGTTGTAGCGCGACGTCAGGTTCAGCCCCCGCTTGACCGGCGAGTAGGCGCCGTCGGCGGCGATCACCGCATCGGCGTGCACCTGTTCGCCGCCCTTGAGCCGCACCCCGGTGACCCGGCCGCTGTCGTCGACGATCGGCCCAGCCGCCTCGGCGCCCTGGCGCACCTCGGCCCCGGCCGACTCGGCCTGCTTGAGCAGCATGGTATCCAGCTCGTGGCGGCGCGCGGTGTGCCCGTGGTCGGGCATGCCGGGCCGGCGCGGGAACGGCAGCTGCCACTCACTCGGGCTGAATATCTTGGCCCGGTTCACCCGGTGGAAGGCGGCGACCTGGTCGGCCAGGCCCATCCGCTGGATGAAGCTGACCGCGCGCGGGGTCAGTCCGTCGCCGCACGGCTTGTCCCGCGGGAACTCGGCCTTGTCCAGCAGCACCACCCGGGCCCCGGTCTGCACGGCCTGCCAGGCGGCGGCCGAACCCGCAGGTCCGGCCCCCACGACCGCCACGTCGTATCGCTCTGCCACGTCGGTGTCGTCCCCTCGTTGCGGATCGGGCCGCACCGATGGTAGCCGACCTGCGGATTCCCGCCGAATTGCCTTCATGACCTGCGGATATGACGGCTGCGCAAAAACCCCGACAGCGCGGACGCGATGCCCAAGTATCCGGTACCGTGGGTATTGACTTCTTGGACGGTTTCTACCTAGTTTTTGAAACACATCGGTAGCGAAGGGATGTCCGCGATGACGACAGCCGCAGTGCGACGAGGCGGGGTGACCCGCGAGGAGTTCGCCGAACGCCTGCTCAACGGCTCGGTGAAGAAGTCGTACGCCCCGGTCGTGGACATCGACTGGGACGCGCCGCTGGATCCGGACAAGTTCTACCTGCCGCCGAAGATGTGCACGCTGTACGGCACGCCGGTGTGGGAGTCGATGACCCGCGAGCAACGGATCGAGCTGACCCGGCAGGAGCTGGTCAACGTGTTGTCGGCCGGCATCTGGTTCGAGAACATCCTCAACCAGGCCCTGTTGCGCGACATGATGCACCAGAACCCTACCGCCAAGTCCACCCAGTACAAGCTGACCGAACTGGGCGACGAGACCCGGCACATGCTGATGTTCGGCAAGGCCATCGACCGGATCGGCGGGGTGCCGGTGCGACCCAAGCTGTACCAACGGATCGCCATCAACGCGCTGCCGTTCGTGTTCCGCGGCAGCGTACTGTGGGGCGCCGCGCTGGTCGGCGAGGAGATCTTCGACGCGCTGCAACGGCAGATCCTCGATGACGACGACCTACAGCCGATCGTCAAGCGGCTGATGCGGATTCACGTCACCGAAGAGGCCCGGCACATCCAGTTCGCCCGCGACGGGCTGCGCCAGCAGGTTCCGGCGATGCCCCGGTACCGGCGGGTGTTGCTGGCCAACCTGCACGGCGTCGGCGGCCCGTTCTATCGCCACCTGTTCACCCTTCCTCCGGTCTACCGGCGGATGGGCCTGGACGGCAAGGAGACCCGGCGGGTGGCCCGGGCGAACCCGCACTTCCACGCCCGCTGCCGGTCGGCGTTCGCCCCGTTGGCGGCGTTCTTCGAGGAGGTCGGCCTGATGGGCCGGCTGGGTCGCCGGATGTGGCGGCGGGCCAGCTTCCTGTGACCGACCGCGGCGCCGACAGCGGGCTCGTCGACCTCATCGTCGTCGGCGATCCGGGCCGGACCCACGGCCGATTCAGTGACGGCGTGGTCGTCGGGTCGGTGACCGCGAAACACTTCGACAACGCCACCGACAGCTGGATGGTGACCACCGGCGACGGGGCGTCGCTGACCGGCCGGATCGTGGTCGACACCACCCCGTCCGCCGACGAGACGGTCGCCGGACACGGCACCCCCAACTACTTCCGGATCCCCGGTCCGCACACCAAACGGCAGGCTCGCTATGCCGCCGGGGTGGTCGCCGGGATGCGCCACGGCGGGTCCACCCGCATCGAAGCGCGGTCCCAGCTGCGGGTGCACCGGCGGCTGCCCAGCCGGGGGCTGTCCCGGTTCTACCTGTCCGGCTCGGTGGGCGTCGACGACGAGATCTACGACGGTTCCGCGGTGCTGGTGCACCACGGAACCGAGTATCCGTCCCGGGCCCGGCTGACCGGCCACTTCGATCCGATCGACGGCCGATACCACTGGCAGGGAACGCTGTACCCGGAGCTGGCCGACCAGCGTCTGGTCGGCGCCAGGGTCGACGTCCGGATCGGCGAGCACACCGCGGCCGGTCGGATCTCCGAACAGACCCCCTGGGGTACGCTGGCCGTGATCGGGGCCGCCGGATACCCGCCATTCCCGCTGGAAGACGTCGAAATCAGCATGCCACCGAGCCTGCACTGACGGCGCCGAACCGGCACCGGCGGCCGCTCCGCGGCGCAGCAGCACGCCGTGACCGCAGCCTCGGTGCCGGGGCCGGCATCACTGTCAGTTGAGGAGAAAACCGTGCGGTTCACCTACGCCGAGGCGATGACGGACCCGGGCTTCTACCTGCCGTTGGCCCAGGCCGCCGAGGCGGCCGGCTACACCAGCATGACGGTCGCCGACAGCATCGCCTACCCCTTCGAGTCGGATTCGACATACCCCTACACCCCGGACGGCAGCCGCGAGTTCCTGGACGGCAAGCCGTTCATCGAGACGTTCGTGCTGGCCGCGGCGATGGGTGCGGTGACGACCACGCTGCGGTTCACCCCGTTCGTGCTCAAACTGCCGATCCGCCCGCCGGCGCTGGTGGCCAAACAGGCCGGCTCGCTGGCGGCGCTGATCGGTGACCGGCTCAGTCTGGGGGTGGGCACCAGCCCGTGGCCGGAGGACTACGAACTGATGGGCGTGCCGTTCGCCCGGCGCGGCAAGCGGATGGACGAGTGCATCGAGATCATCCGCGGACTGACCAGCGGCGACTACTTCGAGTTCCACGGCGAGTTCTACGACATCCCGAAGACCAAGATGACTCCGGCGCCCGCCCGGCCGGCCCCGCTCCTGGTCGGCGGGCACGCCGACGCCGCCCTGCGGCGGGCCGCGCGGGCCGACGGGTGGATGCACGGCG
>NZ_JBYCLB010000060.1:0-1597 GCF_057473705.1 Mycobacterium sp. TH-M15
GAGATCACCGACCGGATCCTGGCGTCGTTCACCCCGGCGATCGTCGAGCGCACCGACGTGGTCTGGCTCAACCACGAGGACGTCCGCGGCTCGGCGCGGGCGGTGCTGCGGGTGGCGCCGCTGGCGGTGGCCGGGCTGGTGCGCGAGCGGCTTCTCGCCGACCGCACGACGGTGCTGACCTCGGCCACCTTGACCGTGGGCGGGTCCTTCGACGCGATGGCCGCCGCCTGGGGGCTGACCGGCGACGACGACTCGACCCGCTGGCGCGGCCTGGACGTCGGCTCGCCGTTCGCCCACGACAAGGCCGGCATCCTGTACGTCGCCGCGCACCTGCCGCCGCCCGGCCGCGACGGCACCGGCTCGGAAGCGCAGCTGGCCGAGATCGCCGAGCTGGTGACCGCCGCCGGCGGGCGCACCCTGGGGCTGTTCTCGTCGATGCGGGCGGCCCGTGCCGCGGCCGAGGCGATGCGGGAGCGACTGGACACCCCGGTGCTCTGCCAGGGCGACGACGCCACCGGCGCGCTGATCGAGCAGTTCACCGCCGACCCGGAGACCTCGCTGTTCGGCACGCTGTCGCTCTGGCAGGGCGTGGATGTGCCCGGGCCGTCGCTGTCGCTGGTGCCGATCGACCGGATCCCGTTCCCGCGGCCGGACGACCCGCTGCTGACCGCCCGGCAGCGCGCGGTGAACGCCCACGGCGGCAACGGCTTCATGACGGTCGCCGCCGGGCATGCGGCACTGCTGCTGGCCCAGGGGGCGGGCCGGCTGCTGCGCGGCGTCGACGACCGGGGAGTGGTGGCGGTGCTGGACTCCCGGATGGCGTCCGCCCGATACGCCGGGTATCTACGAGCGTCGCTGCCGCCGTTCTGGGCGACCACCGATGCGGCGACCGTGTGCCAGGCGTTGCAGCGGCTGCAGGCCGGGTGAGCTGTTCGGCCACGCGGATGGCCTTCGATTCCGACTGTGAAGCGCGTGTCGATGCTGCGGGCCAGACGCCGAGGTCTGGGCTCGGCGATCGAGGACATGGCCGCCGACAGCGAATTCACCCCGATCGTATGAAGGGTGTCGTGTCTTCGCGGGGTCGGCAGGTTGACCGGGTTCGCGTTGGCAGTTGAGATCGGCGATTGGGATCCGTTCACCGGCAACACGATTGGTTTATTTGTCGGATTGGTGCCCTCGGAGTCCTCGTCGGGTTCCACACTGTTGCAGGGGTCGGTCACCAAGACGGGAAACACCCACGTGCGGCGGCTTCTGGTCGAGGGCGGCATGGCATCACCGGCCCAGGTATCAAGTGGGGGCGGTGATTCGGGCACGCTGGGATCAGGCACCAGCGGCGGCCCGCGCACGCGGTCACGAAGGCAACCATCGTCTCCACAACCGGTGGGTGGGATTCCTCGCGCGGCGCAAGCGGTCCACCGTGGCCAACGTCGCGACCGCCCCCGAGCCGGCCGGCTGGTGCTGGTCGCCGGCAGTCATGGACGACTGACCACCACCTGACTGCTTCCTCCTGAGGGCGGTGGTGGCAGCGCGTAGATCGACCCGCGACCCAACTATGAGCAGACACCCTCGGTTCGACGCTCGACACCAGACCCGCGGA
>NZ_JBYCLB010000061.1:0-3194 GCF_057473705.1 Mycobacterium sp. TH-M15
CTGGCGCTGATGAGGCAGGCCTGATGACCGGCCCGGCGCGCACGGATTCGCTCACCGACGTCGCGGGTCTGCGGGTCGGCCAGCACCAGCGGCTCGACCCGGACGCGACCCTCGGGGCCGGCTGGGCGGCCGGAGTGACCGTGGTGCTGCCGCCGCCCGGCACGGTGGGCGGGGTCGACGTCCGCGGCGGCGCGCCGGGCACCCGGGAGACCGACCTGCTGGACCCGGCCAACAGCGTGCGCTTCGTCGACGCGGTGGTGCTGGCCGGCGGCAGCGCCTACGGGCTGGCGGCGGCGGACGGCGTGATGACCTGGCTGGAGGAGCACGGCCGCGGGGTGGTGCTGGCCGGCGGCGTGGTGCCGATCGTCCCGGCAGCGGTCATCTTCGACCTGCCGGTCGGCGGCTGGGACAACCGGCCGACCGCCGAGTTCGGCTACGCCGCCGCCGAAGCCGCCGGGCCGGGGCCGGTCGCGGTCGGCGTCGTCGGCGCCGGGGTCGGGGCCCGCGCCGGGGTGCTCAAGGGCGGCGTGGGGACCGCGTCGACCACCCTGGAGCTCGACGGCGTGACGGTGACGGTGGGGGCGCTGGTGGTGGTCAACTGCGCCGGTGAGGTGATCGACCGGGCCACCGGCCTGCCGTGGCCGGCCTACCTGGTCGACGAGTTGGGGCTGACGGCGCCGCCCGCCGGCGAGCTGGCGACGCTGGCCGGTCTGGGGGCCAAACCCAGCCTGCTCAACACGACGATCGCGGTGGTCGCCACCGACGCCGCGCTCAGCCCGGCGGCCTGCCGGCGGGTGGCGATCGCCGCCCAGGACGGCCTGGCCCGCACCATCCGGCCCGCGCACACCCCGGCCGACGGCGACACGGTGTTCGCGCTGGCGACCGGGGCCGTCGAGGTTTCGCCGGTGCTGGAGACGCCCGCGGCGGTCTCGCCGGAGATCGGGTTGCTGACCGTGGTGGGCGCCGCGGCCGCCGACTGCCTGGCCCGTGCGGTCCTGGTCGGGGTGTTGGCCGCCGAGCCGGTGGCCGGAATACCGTCTTACCGGGCCACGTTGCCCGGGGCATTCCGGCAGACCCCGACGGAGAGGCGCTGACGTGCTGACGATTCGTGCCGACCTGGTCGACGCGATGGTGCAGCACGCGCGCGCCGATCATCCCGACGAGGCGTGCGGGCTGCTGGCCGGAGCGGAGGGCTCCGACCGGCCGGAGCGGCACGTGCCGATGGTCAACGCCGAACGCTCGCCGACCTTCTACCGGTTCGACGCGCAGGAACAGCTGAAGGTCTGGCTGGAGATGGACGACCGCGACGAGGTGCCGGTGGTGATCTACCACTCGCACACCGCCACCGAGGCGTATCCCAGCCGGACGGACGTGGCGTTGGCCGGCGAACCCGACGCACACTACGTACTGGTGTCCACCCGCGACCCGGACAGCCACCAGCTGCGCAGCTACCGCATCGTCGACGGCGTCGTCACCGAAGAACCCGTCACCATCGTTGAGAAGTACAACAGCGAGGAGTCACCGTGACTGTCACCGTCTCGATCCCGACCATCCTGCGGCCGCACACCGGCGGGGAGAAACGCGTGCACGCCGACGGCGCCACCCTGGCCGCGGTCATCGACGACCTGGAGAACAACTACTCGGGCATCGCGCAGCGCCTGCTCGATGGCGGCAAGCTGCACCGTTACGTCAACATCTACGTCAATGACGAGGACGTGCGGTTCTCCGGCGGGCTGGAGACCGCGATCGCCGACGGTGACTCGGTGACCATCCTGCCCGCCGTCGCCGGGGGATAGGCCGGCCCGGATGACCCGCTACGACTCGCTGCTGGCCGCGCTCGGGAACACCCCGCTGGTCGGACTGCGGCGGCTCTCGCCCCGCTGGGACGACTCGCCCGACGGCCCGCACCTGCGGCTGTGGGCCAAGCTCGAGGACCGCAACCCCACCGGCTCGATCAAGGATCGCCCGGCGTTCGCCATGATCGAGCAGGCCGAAGCCGACGGGCTGCTGCTGCCCGGTGCGACGATCCTGGAGCCCACCAGCGGAAACACCGGAATCTCGCTGGCGATGGCGGCCCGGCTGAAGGGCTACCGGATGATCTGCGTGATGCCGGAGAACACCTCGATCGAGCGGCGCCAGATCTTGGAGCTCTACGGGGCGACCATCGTCTCGTCATCGGCCGAGGGCGGCCCGAACACCGCGGTGGCCACCGCCAAGCGGCTGGCCGCCGAGCATCCCGACTGGGTGATGCTCTACCAGTACGGCAACCCGGCCAACAGCGCGTCGCACTACCACGGCACCGGCCCGGAGCTGCTCGCCGACCTGCCGGAGATCACCCACTTCGTCGCCGGCCTGGGCACCACCGGCACGCTGATGGGCGCCGGCCGGTTCCTGCGGGAGAACGTGCCCGGCGTGCAGATCGTCGCCGCCGAGCCGCGCTACGGCGAGGGGGTGTACGCACTGCGCAACATCGACGATGGCTTCGTGCCGGAGCTCTACGACCCGGACGTGTTGACCACCCGGTTCTCGGTGAGCTCGGTCGACGCGGTGCGCCGCACCCGGGAGCTGATCGACACCGAGGGCATCTTCGCCGGCATCTCCACCGGTGCGGTGCTGCACGCCGCGCTCGGAGTGGCCGGCAAGGCGGCCAAGGCCGGCGAGCGGGCCGACATCGCGTTCGTGGTCGCCGATGCGGGGTGGAAATACCTGTCCACCGGCGCCTACGCCGGTAGCCTGGACGACGCCGAAGACGCGCTGGAAGGGCAGCTATGGGCGTGAACCGCACCGGCGGCGACGGCGGCGCGGACCTGTTAACGGCCGAGCCGCGGAAGCGGTCCCGCTGGCGGGTCGGCGGGGCCATCGTCATCGGCTTCGTGGCGCTGCTGTACCTCGTCGAGCTCATCGACCGGCTCAGCGGCGACCGCCTCGACCGCAACGGCATCCGGCCGCTGCGGGCCGACGGCCTGTGGGGCGTCCTCGTCGCCCCGCTGCTGCACGCCGACTGGGGGCACCTGCTGGCCAACACCGTTCCGCTGCTGGTGCTGGGCTTCCTGATGACGCTCACCGGGATATCGCGGTTCGTCCGGGCGACAGCGATCGTCTGGGTCGTCGGGGGCCTGGGCACCTGGCTGATCGGCAACCTCGGATCGACGTGCGGGGAGACCGACCACATCGGCGCCTCCGGGCTGATCTTC
>NZ_JBYCLB010000062.1:0-1590 GCF_057473705.1 Mycobacterium sp. TH-M15
ATGGGCGAAGCGGACACCGTTTTGACATATTCAGACAGCCGATGCTGCCTCGGATCAGCTCTGGCGCGACCGAAATCTGCTGGGTGGTCGGCCGGTCCACCGGCTGAAGGCGCGGGTGAACGCGGCGGTCTCGGAGTAGCCCAGCTGCCGGGCGACCTCCTCGACGGTCAGACCCGACTCCAGCAGCGCGGAGGCCAGGGTCACCCGGACCTCGTCGACCAACGCCCGGTAGCTGGTGTGCTCGGTGGCAAGCCGCCGGTGCAGGGTGCGTTCGGTGATGCACAATTCCGCCGCGATCGACGGCATCGACGGCAGCTGACCCGGGTCCCGGACCAGCCGGGCGCGTACCTGGGCGGCGATCCCCCGGCGCTGCCGACGAGTCTGCAGCAGCTCCTCACACTGCCTTGCGCACGCCTCAGCGGTGGCGGCGTCGGCGGCGGGCATCGGCAAGGTCAGCACCTCGGTGGGGATGACGATCGCGGTGCGCGCCGCCGAGGTGTCGAGTTCGACCGTCACTCGGAGCAACTCAAGCCGCTCGATCGGGAAGTCGATGCCGGGCAGCTCGACCTTCAGCACCACGTCCGACTCCAGCTGACCGATCAGCAGCGGCGCCAGGTTGGTCACCGCGTACAGGTCGCGCTCCAGCATGAAGGCCCGGACGTCCGCCGGGACAGCGCTGTCGTCGAACACCAGGACCGCGCCTTCGGGGGTGTCCTGGCGGTCGAGCCGGAGAAACGTCGACGACAGCGTCGCGTACCGGCAGGCCAGATTGACCGCGTCGCCCATCGTCGGGCTGGCCAGCAGCGCGTAGCCGAGCAGCCCCATGTTCACGAAGTTGTACTGGCGGCCGACGTCACGGGCGAATTCGTGCGGATCGACAACGCGGGCAAGGATATTGCGCAGGATCGCCAGCTCCTGGCCGGCCTGCACCTCGGTCGCATCGTCCTCGATGTCGGCGGGCGTCAGGCCGGTGCCCGCCAGGCAGTCGGTCATCGCGATCCGATGCAGCCGGGCCGCCTCCAGCAGGTGCCGGCTGGTTGCCACCGGGCGCGGGACATCCCACTCCGCCTCTCCGGTAGGGACACCAGCCACAGCCATGTGTCCGAACATATCAACTCGGCGGATCTGCCTGCCTGAGATCGACGGGTGGCCGCCCGACGTCGCCGAATACGAACACGGCGTGCTGGTCGACGGAGCCGTCGGCAGCTGACCCGTTCAACCGTACAGCGTCTCGAACCGTTCGATATCTCCGCGACCACAACTCCGGGCTGCCGTCGGTATCCGGGTACCAGCTGGTGTACCCGGTCGCCCACGCCATGTCCGGCAGCGCGGCACGGATTTCGGCGGCGAACCCTTCACGCCACTCCCCTCACCCGCAGCGGCACCGACACCGGTCCTTGCAGCGACGGCGTGGCCCCCCACCGCACCGGGCCGGCCCGCTCAATGCCGTCGATCTCGTCGAGCAGGTGGTCGACGGCGGTGGCCACCTCCAGCCGGGCCAGATGCGCGCCGAGGCAGAAGTGGATCCCGTGCCCGAACGCCAGGTGCCCGGCCGTGGACCGGTGGATGTCGAAACGATCCGGATCGTCG
>NZ_JBYCLB010000063.1:0-1752 GCF_057473705.1 Mycobacterium sp. TH-M15
GTGATGAGCTTCCCGATGGATGAGCTCGAGCCCGGCGGCCGGCCGGACGCCCCGGAGCCGGGGCCGGCCATGCTCGGCGACATCGTGCTGTGTCCGCAGTTCGCCGCCGCCCAGGCCGAGACCGCCGGTCATTCCCTCGGTCACGAGCTGGCGCTGCTCACCGTGCACGGGGTGCTGCACCTGCTCGGCTACGATCACGCCGAAGCCGAGGAAGAGCGGGAGATGTTCGCCCTGCAGGGCCGGCTGCTCGAGGAGTGGGTCGCCGACCAGGTGGCGGTCTACCGCAAGGAGACCCAGACCGAGAAGGACCGCCGGCTGCTGGACAAGTCACAGTACTTCGACGACCCGTGACCGGGACCGGACTGTTGCTCAGCGTGATCGCGCTGATCGGCCTGGGCGGGTTGTTCGCGGCGGTGGACGCGGCGATCAACACGGTGTCACCGGCCCGGGTCGGCGAGCTGATGCGGGAGCACCGGCCGGGGGCGGTGTGGCTGGCCAAGCTGATGAAGGAACGGGCGCGCTACCTCAACCTGGTGGTGCTGCTGCGGATCACCTGCGAGATATCCGCGACGGTGCTGCTGGTCGCGTTCCTGCGGGTGGAGCTGCAGCTGGAGTGGGGCCGGTTCCTGGCCATCGTGATCATGGTGGTGGTCAGCTTCGTGGTCATCGGGGTGGGGCCGCGAACCCTCGGCCGGCAGAACGCGTATTCGATCGCGTTGGTGGTGGCGCTGCCGTTGCAGGTGCTCTCGGTGCTGCTCGCCCCGATCAGCCGGCTGCTGGTGCTGGTCGGTAACGCGCTGACCCCGGGCCGGGGATTCCGCAACGGGCCGTTCGCCTCGGAGATCGAGCTGCGCGAGGTCGTCGACCTGGCCCAGCAGCGCGGCGTGCTGGCCGCCGACGAACGCCGGATGATCCAATCGGTCTTCGAGCTCGGCGACACCGCCGCGCGCGAGGTGATGGTTCCGCGTACCGAGATGGTCTGGATCGAAGGCGACAAATCCGCCGGCCAGGCGACCTCGCTGGCGGTGCGCAGCGGGCACTCGCGGATACCGGTGATCGGCGAGAACGTCGACGACGTCGTCGGCGTGGTGTACCTGAAGGACCTGGTGCAGCAGACGTACTACTCGACGAACGGGGGTCGCGACACCACCGTCTCCCAGGTGATGCGGCCAGCGGTGTTCGTCCCGGACCGCAAACCGCTGGACGCGTTGCTGCGCGAAATGCAGCGCAACCGCTACCACATGGCGCTGCTGGTCGACGAGTACGGCGCGATCGCCGGGCTGGTCACCATCGAGGACGTGCTGGAGGAGATCGTCGGCGAGATCGCCGACGAGTACGACGAAGGCGAGACCGCGCCAGTGGAGGAGTTGGGCGACAAGCGGTTCCGGGTGTCGGCCCGGCTGCCGATCGAAGACGTCGGGGAGCTCTACGGCGTGAGGTTCGCCGCCGACCTCGACGTGGACACCGTCGGCGGGATGCTGGCGCTGTAGTTGGGCCGGGTGCCGCTGCCCGGGGCCGAGGTAGTGTCGCACGGGCTGCGGCTGCACGCCGAGGGCAGCCGCGACGGCCGCGGCCGGGTGCGGATCGGCACGGTCCTGGTCAGCCCGGCCGAACCAGCGGGCGCGGAACAGAAAAGCAACGAGGAGGCGGGGTGAGCGACGAGCTGTCGGAGCCCGACGACGCGAAGCTGGTGCTGTTGGCCCGCGGCGCCATGGCCCGCGGCGAGGCGCAGACCGGCGCCGCGGTGCGCGA
>NZ_JBYCLB010000064.1:0-8947 GCF_057473705.1 Mycobacterium sp. TH-M15
GCAGGCCGCGGCCGATTTCGCCGTTGAACAACAGGTCGGTGGCGTGGCCGAGGATCCGCGGTCCGGCCACCCCGAGCGCGATACCGCCCAGCGACAGCGCGATCACCGCGGTGGCCAGCCTGCGCTGCGGGACGAGCCGCCGCAGCAGCCGCAGCGTCACCCCGGCGAGGTCGCCGGATCGCGCCGTCGGGTGCTGTCGCATCCGCGCCGGGACGGTCATGACGGTCCACCCACCCGGGCGGTCACCGACTGGGAGTCGACGAACTCGGCGTAGCTGGGGCAGTCGGCGATCAGCCGGTCGTGGCTGCCGGCGCCGACCACCCGGCCGTCGTCGAGGACGACGATCCGATCGGCCCGGGCGACGGTGGAGATCCGCTGGGCGACGACGATCACCGTCGCCTCGGCGGCCACCTGCCGCAGGGCCGCGCGCACCCGGGTGTCGGTCTGGGTGTCCAGCGCGGAGAACGCGTCGTCGAAGACGTAGATGTCCGGCCGGCCGATCACCGCGCGGGCGATCGCCAGCCGTTGTCGCTGCCCGCCGGAGAAGTTCACGCCGCCCTGGGCCACCCGCATCGCCAGCCCGTCGGGGTGGGCGGCGACGAACCCGTCGGCGGCGGCGACCCGCAGCGCCTCCCACAGCTGCTCATCGGTGACCGGCTGCCCCGGGGCCGCGCCGTACCGCAGGTTGTCGGCGACGGTGCCGGAGAACAGATAGCCGCGCTGGGGCACCAGCGCGATCCGCGACCACAGCCGCTCGGGGTCGCAGTCGCGCACGTCGACACCGTCGATGCGCACGCTGCCGCCGGTGACGTCGCGCAGCCGGCAGATCAGCGAGACCAGGGTGGACTTGCCGGCACCGGTGCTGCCCACCACCGCGGTGACGGTGCCCGGCCGCGCGGTCAGCGAGACGTCGTGCAGCACCGCCTGGTCGGCCCCCGGGTAGCGGAAGCCGACCCCGGACAGCTCCAGCAGGCCGCCGCCGCGCGGTGTCACCGGATGCGCGGGCGCGGTCACCGCCGGCCGGGTGGCCAGCACCTCGCCGATCCGCTCGGCGCAGACCGAGGCCCGCGGCAGGATTGTCAGCACCATGGTGGCCATCAGCACCGCCATCAGGATCAGCGCGAAGTAGGAGAGGAACGCCACCAGCGATCCGACCTGCATCCGGCCGGCGTCGACGCGCAGCGCGCCGAGCCAGATCAGCGCCACGCTGGAGCCGTTGATGATCAGGGTGGTGGCGGGCAGCATCAGCGCCTGCAGGTTGCCGACGGCCAGTGCGGTCCCCGACAGTGTGGTGTTGGCCGCGGCGAACCGGTCCCGCTCGACGGGCTCGCGAGCGAAGGCACGGATCACCCGGATGCCGGCCAGCTGGTCGCGCAGCACCCGGTTGATGCCGTCGACCAGCCGCTGCATCTGCCGGAAGACCGGCAGCATCCGCCGCACGATCGCGTAGTTGGCCAGCGCCAGCACCGGCACGCTGACCACCAGCAGCCAGGACAGCGCGGCGTCCTGGTGGACGGCCATCAACACCCCGCCGACGCTCATGATCGGCGCGGTGACCAGGGTCGTGGTGCCCAGCTGCACCAGCAGCTGGATCTGCCGGACGTCGTTGGTGGTGCGGGTGAGCAGCGACGCCGCCCCGAACCGGGCCGTCTCGTCCGCGGCGAAGCCGGTGACGTGGGTGAACATCGCCAAGCGCAGGTCGCGGCCGAACCCGGTCCCGGTGCGCGATCCGAAGTAGAGGGCGCCGATGCCGCACAGCACCTGGAATCCGGTCACCGCCAGCATCACCGCCCCGAGCCGCACGATCACGGCGGTGTTCCCGCGGGCGATCCCGTCGTCGATGATCGTCGCGTTGATCGTCGGCAGGTACAGCGACGCCAGCGTGCCGACCAGCTGCAGCAGCATGATGGCCGCGACCGGCCGGCGGTACGGCCGCAGGTGGCGGCGCAGCAGCGCCAGGAGCATCTGGTAACTGTCGCACACGATCCGATGCCGGGTGCCGACACAAACCGGACACAAGGCACTGGTCACTCCGTGCGTCGTGGTTCGCCGGCGGCGCTGCGGCTACAGTGCATCGTGTGATCAGCGGAGAGCGCCGATGACGGTGCGGCGAAACCTGGCGGTGCTGGCGCTGTCGGCGGCGACCGCGGTCTTGGCCGGCTGCCACGGCTCCGGCTCGGCCGGCGAGCCCGGCAACGGCCCGACGGCGCACGGACCCAAGGAGGGCAGCCACGGGCCGATGTTCCCGCAGTGCGGCGGGGTCAGCGACGAGACCGTCACCCAGCTCACCCAGGTGGCCGGCCTGATCGGCACGGCGAAGAACTCGGTGGGCTGCCAGTGGCTGCTCCATGGCGGCATCAGGGGCCCGCACTTCTCCTTCTCCTGGTATCGCGGCAGCCCGATCGGGCGGGAACGCAAGACCGAGGAGCTGACCCGTCCCCGGGTCGAGGACATCACCATCGACGGCCACAGCGGTTTCATCGCGATCGGCGCCGACACGGCCGCGGACGACAGCCTGTGCGAGATCGGGATCCAGTTCGCCGACGACTTCTTCGAGTGGTCGATCAGCTTCGCCCAGAAGCCCTACCCGAACCCGTGCGACGTGGCCCGGGAGCTGTCCCGGCAGACGATTGCGAACTCGAAATGACCCGTCGGCTCGGTGCGGTGGCGCTGGCCGTGCTCGCTGCGCTGGTGACGGTCACCGGCTGCTCCCGGCAGGTGGCCGGCACCGCGGTGAAGGTGGGCGTCGGTGACCTGCCGCGCAACCAGAACCCGTTGAAGAAGTATCCGAACCTGCTCAAAGAGTGCGACGTGCTGACCAAGGACGTGCTGGCCAAGACCGTCGGCGCCGACGAACGTGACATCCAGAGCACCTTCGTCGGGGCGATCTGCCGCTGGCAGGCGGCCAACCCCGCCGGGCTGATCGACATCACCCGGTTCTGGTTCGAACAGGACAGCCTGGACACCGAACGCACGGTCGCCGAGTACCTGAACTACCGGGTCGAGAACCGGGCCATCGCCGGGATCCGGTCGATCGTGATGCGGCCCGACGACCCGAACGGCTCGTGCGGGGTGGCCAGCGACGCGGCCGGGGTGGTCGGCTGGTGGGTCAACCCGCAGGTACCGGGCATCGACGCGTGCAGTCAGGCGATCAAGCTGATGGAGCTGACGCTGGTCACCAACTCCTAGCACCCTGTAGCATGCTGTAGCGCGCCTTGCTACGGTTGTCGCATGGCCAAGACGATCGCTCAGCGTGACCTGCGCAACAACAATGCGAAGGTGATCGACGCGGTGGTGGCGGGCGAGGCGTTCGTCGTGACGCGCAATGGCGAGCCGGTGGCCGAGCTCCGCCCGTTGCGGTCCGCTCGCCGCACCTTCATCCCGCGCGCCGAAGTCGCCGCGCTGGCGGGCACGCCGGTGCGCATCGACCATCGTCGGTTCCGCGCCGATCTCGACCGGGTGATCGACCAGGGTGTCTGAGCTGACATCGGGCCTGTTGGACACCTCGGTCGTCGTCGACTGGCACGACCCGGAGGTCGTCGCCGCACTCCCCGACGAGGTGGCGATCTCGGCGATCACCGCCGCGGAGCTGGCCGCCGGCCCGCTGCTGGCCACGACAGCCGTCGAAGCGGCCAAGCGCCAGGCCCGGTTGCAGGAGGTGGAATCGAGGCTGGAGCCCATCGCGTTCGACGATGCCGCCGTGCGGAGTTACGGGCTGGTCGTTGCCGCGGTGGTGCGGGACGGACGACAGCCGCGAGGCCGGTTCGCCGACCTCTTGATCGCCGCGACGGCGCACGCCAATCGGCTCGACCTCTACAGTCGAAACGCCGAGGACTTCTCCGGGCTCGAGCAACTGATTCGGGTGGTCGCGGTCTGATCCCCGGTCGAGGTGGGCCGTCGCACCGATGTCGGCGGTGGTCCCTACCCTGAACGACGTGGCGGGAGGTGAATCGAGTGGAGGACGACGAACTGCCCGAGGGCGGGCCGGTCGATCACTGGGCGTCCTACCTGCCTGGCCCCGATCTCGTTCCTGCGTACCTGGTGGTGAAATACGCGGCGCAGTATCGGGCGGTCATCGACGTGTTGCTCGAGGCACAGGACACCAGCTTGACCGGCTTGTCCTACGACGACGTCCGTGCGCGCGTCGCGGCGTATCTGGCTGAGCGAATTCCCGCCGACACCGTCGCGGACATGGTGGCGGAGGACCGATTCAACCTCGAAGCGCGCCTGGAGCGGCTGGTTCGGTGGGGGGTGCTGATCCGGTGGCAGGAGCCGGCACGGACCGGTGAGGACTTCTTGCGCAAGCGAGACCGCTATCAGCTCACGCCGAAAGCGGCACGACTGCACACGTTTTGGACCGAGGACCTGCACGCCGAGGAGGCGTCCGCCGCCGATCTGACGCTGGCACCCCGCGCGATTCACGACCGACTCACAATGTTCGCCGACGCGATCAAGGACCGGCGCTACCGGGATGCGGCAACCGAATACCAGGTGGTCATCAGCCTGCACCACGGCATGGCGACCGCGGCGCGGACCTGGCAGCGCAGTCTGGCGCACGCCCTGTCCGGTGGTCCAGACCCGGACAAGCAGGAAGTGTTGTGGCGCACGTTGCGCTCCTACATCGGCATGTGGGGTGAGCAGGTCGACGTGCACAGCCCGCGGATCGCGGCTTTGATGACGCAGTGCGCCCAGTCGCTCACCGAGTCGGTGTGGCGGGCCTGCTGCCGCGCGGCGGTCGAGGACGCCGATGACGAGCAGATCGCCCGGCAGGCCGAGCGCTGGCAACGGACGTGGTCGGCGCTGACGGCCTGGTTCGAAGGCAGCGAGGGGCAGGCCCGGCGGCTGCGGCGGCAGCTGCGCGACCTGGTAACACCGTGGGCCCGCAACATGCACATCCTGATGGACACCGGTGGCACGGTGACCCGCCGGACGGAGCTGCTGCGTCTGGCGCGAGCGATCGAGCGGGCGCCCGACGGCGAAACCGCTTGTCGGCTCTGGGATATCGCCACCGGGTTGTTCGCGGCACGGCACCTGTTGTTGCCGTCCGACGCGGCCGACGACCATAGCCGCTCCTGGGCTGATGCACCGCCGGCCCCGGTGACGGCCCGGTTCCGCGAGCACGGGGTGCGCGCCGCGGTGGGCCGACGTGCCCAGGTCCCCGACTTCTCGGCGGGCCGTGCGGCGGCGCGACGGGCCAGGGCGGCCGGCGCGGCCGCTCGAGCCGAGGCCGAGGCGGCATTGCGGCAACGCTCGGGGACGCGGTTCGACGGGTGGGACTCGTTGTCGCAAGCCGAACTCGACCTGCTGCTGGAATTCCTCGCCATCGCACGTGCCGACGGTGGTGCATCGCGTACCGGCGTGACCGGGGACGGGCGGTGGCGGGTGACGCTGACCGCGCCGACCGACGGGCCGTCGACGGTGTCGTTGCCCAGCCCGCGCGGCCAGCTGGCGGCAGTCAACTGGCGATTCGAGCTGGAGTCACTGCGATGACCCGCGACACCGCCGAGCGCCAGCGGGCCTTCACCGGCCTGCTCGCTCACCCGGTGCTGGATCGCTGGCGTTATCCCGAGCTGTTCGCCCTGGTTCGTAATGCTCGTCACCGGCCGGTCCTGGTGGACTGGTTCAAGACCCGGCTCGACTACGACCTGGTGGTCACCGAGTCTGCGGCTCGGTTGTTCCGACGGCCGATCGGCAACGACGTGGTGGCGCCGCACCGGTACGCAGCGCCGGGACGCCGCGTGCTCACCCTCGCCGTCCTGACCGCGGCGGTCGCCGAGGACGCCGAGGATCTCACCACGACCCAGGAACTCTCCGACCGGGTTCGGGTTCTCACCCGCCGCGATGACGTCGGTCTTGCGGAGTATGACGCGGACCGCTTCGTCGACCGATCGCAGTTCGTCAAAGCGGTCGGCTTGCTGGTGAATGCCGGAGTGCTGCGACCGGTCGACCGAAATGACGAGGACCGCCGTGAGGGCTGGGCCCACCACAAGGATGCCGTCGGCGGCGCGTATGAGGTGGTGCGGCAGCTGCTGCTTCGGCTGGTTGATCCGGTCGCGCTGTCTGCGGCGCTGGGCGAGCACGTCGATAACCGCGACGCCGCGGCGGCGACGGATGCCACGAGCCGTTACGTGGTGATGCGCCGGCTGATCGAGTTGCCGGTCTGCTTGATCGGCGACCTCGGGGAGGCCGAACGCGCGTATCTGGCCAATCAACGCCACCGCATCGTCGCCTGGTGCGCCGAGATGACCGGCTGGATCGTCGAGCAGCGGGCGGAGGGACTCGCCCTGATCGCATCGGAGGAGGCGGACACGGACCTGCCGTTCCCCCGGCTGCGGGCAGTCGATTTCGCCAGCTTGATGGTGCTGGACGAGCTCCGAACCCTGGCCGACGCGGGTGGGCGGGTGAGCGCTGACCAGCTGATGCAGGCCGTGGCCGAGGTGCGCTTCCGGTACCCGAAAGCCTTGACCAAGGAGCTGGAGACCGATTTCGCGATGCGCGACCGCGCGGTCGACCTGCTGCGCGCACTGGATTTGCTGCGTCCCGAAGTCGACGGCGGGTGGTGGCTGTCGCCGCCGTCGGCCCGGTTCCGCAACCCGTCGGTGGTATCGGTCACGGCGCGGCTCGGCGAGAATGAGACGCCATGACCACTTCTGCCTGGGGACACGAGTGGCTTGCCGCCGCGCTCGACGGTGGACTGCCCGAGCCGCACCGCGACCGCTGGCAGCCGCTGCGGGTGGGCATCGTCGGTCTGTGGGAGTACGACGACGCCGAATTCTGGTTCGCAGATGGCCGGCTGGTGCTCCGGGGCGGCAACGGCGCAGGCTAGACGAAGGTGCTTGAGGTCTCCACTCTGATGTTGCTGCGGGGCGAGGTCAGTCCGTCGGTGCTCGACCCGTTCGGCTCCCAGCACCGCACCATGCGCTTCAACCTGCTGCCTACCGGGGAGGGCGATGACCCGCGACCACCGGCCGACTCCGGTCTGGGTTATGCCTGGGCGGAGTTCGGTCGGCTGGACGACGGCGAGGCCCGATTCTTTGTCTGCGGCATGGGGATGAGTGCACGGCGAGGAACCGGAACCACCGGCGTCACCACCTGGCAGTTCGTCACCGGGCTGCGGCCCGGCAAGGAGTTGCAGCTGGCGGTCGGTGGCCGCGCCCTGGAACAGAAGGAGCTGCGGAAGCTCGACGGCGTGTATCTGCCGGGCAGCGCGGCGGTCTACCGAGAGCGGTTGGGCCATGAGCTGTTTGGCCTTTCCGCGGCCTCCTACGACAACCTCACCGATCTGCTCAAGCAGCTGCGCAAGCCGAAGCTGGGTGAACGGTTAAGCCCGACATTGCTTGAAGAGACGCTGCGGGAGGCGCTGCCGCCGTTGGCTACTCACGAGGTGACCCAGCTCGCCGAGGGGTGGGACCATCTTGAGGCGCTGCGCGGGGCAGTGGAGCAGACGCAGCAGGCGGCGGTGGCCGTCGTGCGGTTCGTCAGGGAAGGGTGGCGGCCGTGGGCGCGGGCCGTGCTGCGGCAGCGGGCCGACGAATTCACCCAAGCCACCACCGCACTGGACAACACCACCCGCGACAGGAACGAGGCGGAGAAGACGCTGGCGGAGGCGAAGCGCCAGGTTGCGGCCGCTCAGGGCGAACTCGCCGAGGCCAAGCGGCGGGAAGGCGACGGGGACACGCAGCTGCGGGAACTCCTGGAATCCGCCTCCTACCACGACGCCGTGGCGGCGAGTCAGCGGGTGCAGGAGCTTCGTAGCGCCGTCGTCAGCCTGCAGGGTCAGGTCACTGCGGCCGAGCGGCGGTCGGCGGACGCCGAACAGGCATCCGCAACGGCCAAAGAGTGGCGGGACAGGGCCGAGGAGAAGGCCGACGACATCCGGGGACGGGTGGCTGAGCAGGAGGCTTCCGTGCGGGAGGCCGCGCGGTCGGCGGGACTGGCGGCGTCGGTGGACGCGCACCTGCCGGGACGAGATCTCGACGCGTTGATTGCCGATCACCAGACACGGCTGGAGCGCTTCGAACGACTCGGCTCGCTGCACGATGACCACGCGGCCGTCGAACGCCACGCCGAACGGTCTGGTCAGCTGGTGCAGGCAGCCGAGCAGGATGCGGCGGCGGCACAGGACGACGAGGCGCAGGCCGCGGCGCAAGTCGAGCGAGACGCCGAGATGCTGCGGCAGCAGATTCGCGGCTGGGCCGAAGCTGTAGTGGTCGTCACCTGTCCCGCCACGCTGGTCGAGGATTGGTGCGACCAGATCGGCGAGCTGACCGTGTTCGACGCGGAGAGCGGTGCCACCCGTCCGGGTGCGTCGGTGGTGGACAAAATGCGGAACCACGTCGCTGGAATGCGGCGGGAGACAGCTGGCCGTGCCGAAGCGCTGCGCCTGGAGCGTTCTCCGGTGTTGGCCCGGCGACAGGAAGTGGACAGCGAGCTCGAACGGGTTCGGGCCCGAACGGAATTCCCTCCGCCGGCCCCGACGCTGTGGGCCAGGCGGGAGCGCCCGGGGCCCGATGGCAAGTCTGGTGCGCCGCTGTGGCGGCTGGTCAACCCCGTCGCCGGATTGGACGGTGACGTGCTCGCCCGGCTGGAAGCCGCTGCTGCCGCGTCTGGGCTATTGGACGCGTGGGTGGCCGCGGATGGCAAGGTCGACACCGTCGACGGTCGGCTGCTCGCTGACGTCCAGCTGGGTTCCGGTGGGGCGGCGCGCGGCCCGAGCCTGCTGGCGGTCCTCGAACCCGATGATGCCTGCGCTGTCGAACCGGACGTCGTGCGAGGTGTTCTCGCCGGCATCGCGTGGCACGACACCGGGTCCCCCGACGATGACGGTGATCGGCTGAGTGCCGACGGCAGCTGGCGGGTGGGTGGGCTGGCCGGCCGAGCCGAACCGGCCGGACCGGCCTGCTACCTCGGCGCCGCCGCGCGGACCGCGGCGCGAGAACGGGAAATC
>NZ_JBYCLB010000065.1:0-6801 GCF_057473705.1 Mycobacterium sp. TH-M15
ATCCCGTTCTGCATGGGCCCGCTCGGCGACGACCACCCGAAGCTGGGCATCGAGATCACCGACTCGCCGTACGTGGTGGCGTCGATGAAGATCATGACCCGGATGGGCACCGCGGCGCTGGCCAAGATCGGCACCGACGGCGAGTTCGTCAAGGGTCTGCACTCGGTGGGTGCCCCGCTGGCCGCCGGGCAGCAGGACGTGCCGTGGCCGTGCAACGAGACCAAGTACATCACCCACTTCCCGGAGACCCGGGAGATCTGGAGCTACGGCTCGGGCTACGGCGGCAATGCGCTGCTCGGCAAGAAGTGCTACGCGCTGCGGATCGCCTCGGCGATGGCCCACGACGAGGGCTGGCTGGCCGAGCACATGCTGATCCTGAAGCTGATCTCCCCGGAGAACAAGGCATACTACGTGGCGGCGGCCTTCCCGTCGTCGTGCGGGAAGACCAACCTGGCGATGATCCAACCGACCATCCCGGGCTGGCGCGCGGAGACCCTCGGTGACGACATCGCCTGGATGCGGTTCGGCGAGGACGGCCGGTTGTACGCGGTGAACCCGGAGGCCGGTTTCTTCGGGGTGGCCCCGGGCACCAGCCACGACTCCAACCCGAACGCGATGAAGACCCTGGAGGCCGGCAACACCATCTACACCAACGTCGCGCGCACCGACGACGGTGACGTCTGGTGGGAGGGCATCGACGGGGACGCCCCCGAGCACCTGACCGACTGGAAGGGCAACGACTGGTACTTCCGGGAGACCGAGACCCTGGCCGCCCACCCCAACTCGCGGTACTGCACGCCGATGTCGCAGTGCCCGATCCTGGCCCCGGAGTGGGACGACCCGGCCGGGGTGCCGATCTCGGCGATCCTGTTCGGCGGCCGGCGTAAGACCACGGTGCCGCTGGTCACCCAGGCCCGCGACTGGCAGCACGGGGTGTTCCTCGGCGCCACCCTGGGCAGCGAGCAGACCGCCGCCGCCGAGGGCACGGTGGGCAAGGTGCGCCGCGACCCGATGGCGATGCTGCCGTTCATCGGCTACAACGCCGGCGACTACCTGCAGCACTGGATCGACACCGGCAAGCACTCCGACGAGTCCAAGCTGCCCAAGGTGTTCTTCGTCAACTGGTTCCGCCGCGGCGACGACGGCCGGTTCCTGTGGCCCGGCTTCGGCGAGAACTCCCGGGTGCTCAAGTGGATCATCGGCCGGGTGGAAGGCAGCGCCGGCGGGACCTCGACGCCGATCGGCACGGTTCCCGGCGCCGAGGATCTGGACCTGGCCGGCCTGGACGTCGCGGCGGCCGACGTCGCCGACGCGCTGCACGTCGACGCCGACGAGTGGCGGGCCGAGCTGCCGCTGATCGCCGAGTGGCTGGAGTTCCTCGGCGAGAAGCTGCCCACCGGGGTGCGCGACGAGTTCGACGCCCTCAAGCAGCGCCTGGGCTGAGCCCGCTCGGCGAGCGTGCAACTCTGCACCCTCGCGAGGCTGACGGGACAGTTGAGGTACGCGATTCTGCAACCGCGGCCTAATACATCCTGCAACTATCGGCATAGCCTCCTGCTGGTATCGGCCAGGACGTCAGATTCCGCCGCGCGCCACCAGTTGTGCGGCGATGACGTTGCGCTGGATCTCGTTGGTGCCCTCACCGACGATCATCAGCGGGGCGTCCCGGAAGTAACGCTCCACGTCGTACTCGCGCGAGTACCCGTAGCCGCCGTGGATACGCACCGCGTTCAGCGCGATCTCCATCGCCACCTCGGAGGCGAACAGCTTGGCCATCCCGGCCTCCAGGTCGCACCGCCCGCCGCTGTCGTAGCACTCGGCGGCGTGCCGGGTCAGCTGGCGCGCGGCGGTCAGCTTGGTCGCCATGTCGGCCAGATAGTTGCCGATGCTCTGGTGCCGCCAGATGGGTTTGCCGAAGCTCTCCCGCTGCTGGGCGTAGGCCAGCGCGTCCTCCAGGGCCGCGGTGGCCACCCCGAGTGCCCGGGCCGCCACCTGGATGCGGCCGGTCTCCAACCCTGTCATCATCTGCGCGAAACCCCGGCCGGCGACCCCGCCGAGCACCGCCGTCGCCGGCACCCGGCAGTCGGCGAAGCTCAGCTCGCAGGACTCGACGCCCTTGTAGCCCAGCTTGGGCAGGTCGCGGGAGACGCCCAGCCCGGCGGTCGGGTTCCCTACCAGCAGCACCGAGATTCCGGCGTGCCGGGGCGTGGCGTCCGGGTCGGTCTTGGCCAGCAGCGCGATCAGCCCGGAGTGGCGGGCGTTGCTGATCCAGGTCTTGGACCCGTTGACCACCAGACCGTCGGCGCCGTCGGCCAGCGCGGTGGTGGTGATGTTCTGCAGGTCGGAGCCGCCGCCCGGTTCGGTCAACGCCATGGTGGCGCGCAGCTCCCCGGTGGCCATCGCCGGCAGGTAGCGGCGGCGCTGGGCCTCGGTGCCGAACAGGGTGAGCAGCTTGGCGACGACGGTGTGGCCGCCCATCGCCCCGGCCAGGCTCATCCAACCGCGGGCCAGCTCCTGGGTGACCGCCACGTAGCACGGCATCGACACCGGGGTGCCGCCGTACTCCTCCGGCACCGCCAGCCCGAAGATGCCGATCCGTTTCATCTGCTCGATCCAGGCCTGTGGATAGCTGTCGGCATGCTCGACGTCGCGGACGGCGGGCTTGACGTCCTTGTCGACGAACACCCGGACGGTGTCGACCAGCAACGCCTGCTCGGCGGAGAGCGCGAAACTCATCGGTCCACCGTATGTCAGGATTCCTCAATGACCGGCGGCCCCTACTTCGACGACCTGGTGCCGGGCCAGGTGTTCGACACCGCGCCCGCGATGACGCTGACCTCCGGCGCGGCGGCGGTGCACCAGGCGATCGTCGGGGACCGGCTGCGGTTGGCGCTGGACGCGCGGCTGGCCGCGGCGGTGACCGGCGCGACGGCGCCGCTGGCGCACCCGGCGCTGGTCTGGGATGTGGCGATCGGTCAGAGCACCGTCGTCACCGGCCGGGTCAAAGCCAACCTGTTCTACCGCGGGCTGGCTTTTCACCGGTTCCCGCAGATCGGCGAGACCCTGTCCACCCGCACCGAAGTGGTCGGCCTGCGGCAGAATTCGGCGCGGTCTGGCCGCGCGCCCACCGGGCTGGCGGCGCTGCGGATGACCACCGTCGACGACCGCGACCGGCTGGTGCTCGACTTCCACCGGTGCGCCATGCTGCCGCTGCGCCCCGGGGCCGACACCGGCCACCGTGACGACCTGTCGGCCATCGGCGCCGGTGCCGCACAGCCGGACCCGACCGCCGGATGGCGCGCCGAGGCGCTCCGGGCCGCGGCGCCGGGCCCGCATTTCGACGCCGGTGTCGCCGGCACGACGCTGCGCAGCACCGCGGATGTGGTCACCGGGGCCACCGAGCTTGCCCGGCTCACCCTGAACATCGCTGCAGTGCACCATGATTCGCGGGTCAGTGGTCGACGGCTGGTGTACGGCGGGCAGACCGTCGGCCTGGCGCTGGCCCAGGCCAGCCGGCTGTTGCCGGATCTGGCGACGGTGCTGGGGTGGGAGAGCTGCGAGCACACCGGTCCGGTGTACGAAGGCGACACCCTCTACAGCGAGCTGGCGGTGGAATCGGCTCAGCCGACCGCGCAGGGCGGCGTGTTAGGGCTGCGGTCGATGGTCTACGCGGTCGACGACCCCGACGACCGGCCGGTGCTGGACTGGCGGTTCACCGTGCTGACCATCTGACTCCGGAACGGCGGTGCGGGCGCTCCGGCGGGCACGCTGCCGGAGCGGACGCTGACGGACGATCGTCGGCCACCAGAACCACGGCCCGTAGATCCGCACCAGCGACGGCACGATGAACGACCGCACCACCAGGGTGTCCAGCAGCAGGCCGATGCAGACGGTGGAGCCCACCTGGCCGATGGTCCGCAGATCGCTGGCCAGCATCGCCAGCATGGTGAACGCGAACACCAGGCCGGCCGAGGTCACCACCCCGCCGGTGCTGCCCAGGGCGCGGATCAACCCGGTGTTCAGCCCGGCGCCGAGTTCCTCTTTGAGTCGGCTGACCAGCAGCAGGTTGTAGTCGGAGCCGACCGCCACCAGGATGATGAACGTCAGCGGCAGGATCAGCCAGTGCAGGGGCAGGCCGATCAGGTGCTGCCAGATCAGCACCGACAACCCGAACGCCCCGGCGTAGGAGAACGCCACGGTGCCGGGAATCACCAACGCGGCCACCAGACTCCGGGTGATGACCAGCATGATCAGGAAGATCAGCGCGAAGGCGGCGATCGCGGCGATCAGCAGGTCGGACCTGACGTACTGCGCGATGTCGCGGTTGTTCGCGCCCGAACCGCCGATGTAAATCTTCGATCCGGCCAGCGACGTCTCCTTCAGCGCGGTCTTGACCGCGTCGGGGAACGCCTCGACGTGCTCGATGCCCTCGGGTCCCATGGCGTTGCCCTCGTGGGTGACGATGAACCGGGCGGCCTTGCCGTCCGGCGACATCATCAGCTCCATGCCGATCTTGATGTCCTCGTTGTCGAAGGCTTCGTGGGGGATGTAAAAGAAGTCGTCGCTGCGTGCCTTGTCGAAGTCGTTACCGACGTTGATCATGTCGTCGAACGTCTGGTCGGTGCTCTGGGCCTGGATGTTGCCGGGTCCGTAGGTGTTGACGATCAGCGCCTGCAAGGCCTCCATGTCGTTGGCCATGGTGTTCAGCTGGGAAACCATTTGCGGCAGCAGGGTGTCGACGACCTCCAGCGAGTCCACGGCGTCGCCGATGTCTTCGGCCAGCTTGTCGACGTTGTCGATCGTGTCGAACACCGACCGGAACGCGAAGCAGATCGGGATGTCGAAACAGTGTGGCTCCCAATAGAAGTAGCTGCGCAGCGGCCGCATGAAGTCGTCGAGGTTGGAGATCCCGTCGTCCATCTGCTCGGTGATCGACTGCATGTCCTCCATGGTGAGCACCGTGGAATGCATCTCGTCCGACAACTTCTGGGTCAGCGCGATGGTGGTCCGCAGCACCGCCACGGTGTGCGCCATGATCTGGGCCTGCTTGTCGGTGTTGGCGTTCTGCTCCTGGGTGAACGGCAGCTGCTGGCCGTTTCCGCTGCCCTGCGTGGTGAACAGGTACGGCAGCGACGCGTGCTCCAGCGGCCGGCCCATCGGCCGGGTGATGGACTGGACCATCGCCACGCCGGGCAGCCGGATCAGCGCTTTGGCGACCCGGTCCAGCGAGATGAAGTCGGCGGAGTTGCGCAAGTCGTGATCGGATTCGACCATCAGCATCTCGGAGAACAGCTTGCTCTTGGCGAAGTGCCGGTCGGTGGCGATGAAGCCCTGGTTCGCCGGGGCGTCGTGCGGCTGGTAGCTGCGGTCGTCGTAGCTCACCCGATAGGTCGGCACGAAGACCGCCCCGAGCATCACCACCGCGCAGCTGGCCGTCAGGATCGGCTTGGGCCAGCGCACCACGCTGGTGCCGATCCGCCGGTACAGCCGCGCCTTGACCTGCTGGCGCGGATCGAACAGCCCGAACAGGCTGCCGATGCTCAGCACCGCCGGCCCGAGCGTCAGCGCGCCGGCGACCGTCAGCACCATGCTGATGGCCACCGCCGGCCCCATCGTGTTGAAGTAGTTCAGCCGGGCGAAGCTCAGGCAGAACGCCGCGCCCGCGATGGTCAGGCCGGAGCCGACGATCACGTGCGACACCCCGCGGTAGGCGGTGTAGTAGGCGTCCTCGCGGCTCTCGCCGTTGAGGCGCGCCTCGTGGTAGCGGCCCATCAGGAAGATGCCGTAGTCGGTGCCGGCGCCCAGGGTCAGCGAGACCACCATGTTCACCGCGAACGACGACAGCGAGATGAACCCGTAGTGCCCGAGGGTGGCGATGACGCCCTTGGCGGCCAGCATCAGGATCAGCACCCCGAACAGCGGCACCAGCATGGTGGTGACCGACCGGTACACCACCAGCAGCATGACGATGATCAGGACGATGGTGGCGATGGTGATGTTGTTCAGGCTCGAGTTGGCGATCACCACGGTGTCGGCGGCCAGCGGCGCGGCGCCGCTGACGTAGACGGTCAGGCCCGGCGGCGGGTCGGAGTGCTCGACGATGTCGCGCACCGCGGCGACGGAGTCGTTGGCCTGCATCTGGCCGATGTCGCCGGCCAGCCGCAGCAGCACGTAGGCCGCCTTGCCGTCGAGGCTCTGCGCGCCGGCCGCGGTGATCGGCTTGCCCCAGGTGTCCATCACGTACTGGACGTGGTCGGAGTTGGCCCGCAGCGTGCGGACCAGTGCGTCGTAGTAGCGGTGGTCCTGCTCACCCAGCGGGCGGTCGGCCTCCAGCACCAGCATGGTCATGGATGTCGAGGTGGACTCCTCGAACTTCTCCCCGATCGCCAGCATCGCCGCCTGCGACGGCGCGTAGGTCGGCACCATCGGCCCGGCCAGCTCCTCGGCGACCTTCTCCACCTGCGGGACGAAGGTGGTCGTCGTCGCGGCCAGGAGCGCCCAGAACAGCAGGATCGGCACCGCCAGCCGGCGCACCATCCGGGCGACGAGCGGGCGTTTCGCCTGCTGCTCGCTCATACGGACTTCACCCGGCAGGTGATGTTGGCATCCGGGTGGGTGTTGGTGTGTTCGTCGCGGACCACGCCGTCGACCAGGATCCGGCAGCCGACGGTGTCGCCGTGCACCTGGATCGAGATGCTGCCGGAGACCACGGCCAGCATCGTCGTCTCGTCGTGCGTCCACGGCAGGGCATCCAACCGGACCAGGTGGGGGTGCCCGTCGATGTCGACGTAGTCGAGCATT
>NZ_JBYCLB010000066.1:0-6974 GCF_057473705.1 Mycobacterium sp. TH-M15
CTGCTGGGCCAGGTGCTCGATGGCCGCGACCACCAGGTCCTCTTTCGAGCGGAAGTGGTGGATCTGCGCGCCCCGGGTGACCCCGGCCAGTTCGGCGATGCGGGGCGTGGTGGTCCCGGAGTAGCCGTGCCGGACCAGGCACTCCACCGTCGCGTCGAGCAGGCGGGCACGCATCGCGGCGCTGCGCTCAGCCTGGGTCCGCCGAACGCGTCGTTCGTCGGCGCTGGCCGTCATCTCGCTCCCCTTTCCGCCGCAGCTCGGCGAATCAACCGTACCCGGAGTCGGTTATGGCGTGGATGAATACATGCATATCGGAATGTTTTGGTGTGACCGGGATGGCGCGCTTTCCGCATGCGAGCCACCCGTCCGGGTCAGCGGCCGAGCCCGGATATGCCGGTAGCAGCGGTCGGACTTGCCGTGCCGTGTAAGGAGATTCGATGGCTAAGCGATGTTGGCACTGACCTCACGGCCGGCGGGCACGCACCCACTGCATGGTGCCGACGGTCCTGGTGCGCACACCGACCAGGCCGTGCCCCTCCAGGGCATCGCCCACCTCGTCTTCGCCGAACCGGTGCGCGCCGGCGATCGGCAGCATGGTCAACAACCGCGCCCCGGGGCCGACCGTGGGCAGCAGCACCGCCAGTCGTCCGCCGGGCCGCAACACGCGTGCCATCTCGGCCAAGGCCGCCGCCGGGTCCGGCACCAGCTGCAGAACCAGCATCGACGACACGGCGTCGACCGTCGCGTCACGCAGCGGCAGCCGTTGCGCGTCGGCGCGCAGGAAACCGACCTGCGGCGCGGCCTGCGCTTTGACCGCACGCGCCAGCATCGGCTCGGAGATGTCGACTCCGAGGACCAGCCCGTCCGGGCCGACTGCGTGCGCCAGCGAGGCGGTGATGTCGCCCGGACCGCTGCCCACGTCCAGGACGGTCCCGCCCGCCGGGATGTTCAACCAATCCAACGGCTGTCGCCAGGTGGTGGCCAGGCGGCGCAGTGCGGCCTGGGCATTGTCGTAGAGCATCGACCCCACCGTCGAGGCCCACACCCGCTGGACGACACCGGTGTTCTTCGCCACGTCGGCGTGCCCGCCGACGGCACCCAGCAGGTCGAGGTATCCGTTGCGGACGTCGGGTTCGGCCGGCGGATCGGCCAGCAGCTCCAATGCCTTCTGCAATGCGGGGGGAATGGTCATGGTCGTCCCTTCTCGACAGCCACCGTAACGACAACACCTCCACGTCCGCCCACCGCCCGTCGGTTTCGTCGGCGACCTCGGCCCGCAACGCATCACAGCGTGGCGGGCCGGATGACGACCACCGACCTGGTGCGCCGGCCCTCGTCGCGCAGCAGGGCGATCACCCGCCCGTCCGGGGCCACCGCGGCGTAGACCCCGGCGAGGCCGGCCGGTTCCAGCGCCCGGCCGTGCCCGGCAGACTCCGCCTCGCCGGCGGAGAGGTCGCGACGCGGGAAGCTGACCAGGCATGCCTCGTCCAAGCCGTAGCTGAGCTCCGCGGACTCGGCCAGCTCGTCCAGGGAGCGGGCCTGGGCCAGCCCGAACCGTCCGGAGGCCGTTCGCCGCAGCGCGGTCAGGTGCCCACCCACCCCGAGTGCGGCACCGAGGTCGCGGGCCAGGGCGCGGATGTAAGTGCCTGCCGAGCAGTCCACCTCGACGTCCAGGTCGACGAGCCGACCGTGCCGGCGAATGCCCAGCAGCTCGAACCGGTCCACCCGCACCGGCCGGGCGGCCAGCTCGACCGTCTCGCCGTCGCGCACCAGCTGGTAGGCGCGCTTGCCGCCGACCTTGATCGCGCTGACCGCCGAGGGCACCTGGTCGATGTCGCCGCGCAGCCCGGTCATCGCGGCCTGGATCGCGGCCGGTTCCAGCTGGTCGGCGGAGACGGTGGCCAGC
Organism: Mycobacterium sp. TH-M15; assembly: GCF_057473705.1. NCBI lineage: Bacteria > Bacillati > Actinomycetota > Actinomycetes > Mycobacteriales > Mycobacteriaceae > Mycobacterium > Mycobacterium sp. TH-M15. The sequence continues at coordinate 1,907 of NZ_JBYCLB010000066.1, forward strand.
GGCTCCCCGTCGGCGTCCTCGGTGGTGGTGGTCTGGCCCAGCCGGATGGTGGCGGCGTAGCTCTTCTCCGAGGCGGTCAGCAGGCCGAGGATCTTGGTGGCCCGCTCGATTCCGATCACCAGCACGCCGGTGGCCATCGGGTCCAGGGTGCCGGCGTGGCCGACCTTGCGGGTGGCGAAGAGCCGCCGGCACCGCGCGACGACGTCGTGGCTGGTCATCCCGGCCGGCTTGTCGACGATGACGATCCCGGGCGCGGGCGGGTGCGAGCTCACAGCACGATCGCCGTCAGCACCAGCCCGTCGACCACCGACCAGCGGCCGCGCAGCTCGGTCAGCGGCGGCCCGGACAGCGCGGCGGGGTCGATCAGAATGCGGGAGACGAAACCGCCGGAGGCCCCACCGTCGAGGTCGAACGTGATGTGGGCGTCCTCGAAGCCCAGCCACCGCGCGGTCAGCGGGAACCACGCCTTGTAGGTGGCCTCCTTGGCGCAGAACAGGATTCGGTCCCAGTGCGACCCGCCGGGCAGCCGGCCGATCTCGGTCCGCTCCACCGGCAGGCTGACCGCGTCCAGCACACCGTGCGGCAGCACGTCGTGCGGTTCGGCGTCGATGCCCACCGAGCGCACCTCCGGCACCCGTCCCACCACCGCGCCGCGGAAGCCGGCGGTGTGGGTCAACGCACCGACGATGCCGTCCGGCCAGCGCGGTTCACCCTTCTCCCCCTTGAGGATCGGCACCGGCGGCTGGCCCAGCTGCTCCATCGCCAACCGGGCGCAGTGCCGGGCGGTGATGAACTCGTTGCGCCGCTTGGCCACCGACCGCGCGATCAGCGGCTCCTCCTCGGGCAGCGGCCGCAGCTCGGGCGGGTCGTCGTAGAGCTCGGCCGAGGCCAGCGCGGCCGCCGATGCGCGGGCCAGCACCGTGTCCAGAAGCCGGCTCATCGGGACTGCCGCTGGCGCAGTCGTTCCCGGAACTTCGCGCTGGCGTCGCGCATCTCTTGGGTGATGGTGAAATGGCCGCCGAACTCGTTGAGGTAGCCCGGCGGGTACTGCGGGTCGGGCAGGATCTGACGCAGCCAGCGGTGCGGCTGGCGGCGACGCCACTCTCTCGGGTAGCCGACCGACACCTCCTCGAACCGCACGTCGTCGTACCAGGTGGTGCGCGGGATGTGCAGGTGGCCGTAGACCGAGCAGACCGCGTTGTAGCGGGTGTGCCAGTCGGCGGTCTGTACGGTTCCGCACCACAGCGCGAACTCCGGGTAGTACAGCGCGTCGCACGGTTCGCGGACCATCGGAAAATGGTTGACCAGCACGGTCGGCGTCATCCAGTCCAGCTCGTCGAGCCGTTTGCGGGTGGCGGCGACCCGGTCGGCGCACCAGGCGTCCCGGGTGCCGTACGGCTCGCACGACAGCAGGAACTCGTCGGTGGCCATCACGTTGTTCTCCCGCGCGACGGCCAGGCCCTCCGCCTTGGTGGCCGCGCCGGCCGGCAGGAACGTGTAGTCGTAGAGCAGGAACATCGGCACGACGGTGGCTGGACCGCCCTCCTCCTGCCACACCGGGAACGGGTGTTCCGGGGTGACGACGCCCATCCGGTCGCACATGTCGACCAGGTAGTCGTACCGGGACCGTCCGAAGACCTGCACCGGATCCTTGGTGGTGGTCCACAGTTCGTGGTTGCCGGGCACCCAGATCACCTTGGCGAAACGTTTCCGCAGCAGCTCCAGCGACCAGCGGATCTCGTCGGTGCGTTCGCCGACGTCACCGGCGACGATCAGCCAGTCCTCCGGGTTCGCCGGGTGCAGCGACTCGGCCACCGCCTTGTTGCCCAGGTGGCCGGTGTGCAGATCGGAGACCGCCCACAGCGTCGGGCGGCCGGTACCGGGGGGCTCCTGGGGCGCGGTCACGGAGCCCCAGCTTAGTGCGTGCGGCAAGACCGGCCGGCGACCTCGGTTTCCGTCAGCCGGTCGAGACGCTGCTTGTACACTCCCGGAGAAGCAGGTGAGCGGATGAGGGGTCGGAGAGTCATGGTCACCAAGGTGCGGCTGATCGCGGCGCTCGGCGCCCTGGTGATGGCGATCGTCACGGCCTGGCAGTACAGCCCGGCGCCGGTCGCCGTCGCCGACCCGGCCGCCGGGCCCAGCACCAACCCGTCGCAACCGGTCAACCTGACCAACCCGCGGCCGTTCGATCCGTGCGAGGATATCCCGTACGACGTCATCGAGCGGCTGGGCCTGGCCTTCACCCCGCCCCGGCCGACCGAAGGGGTGCGCTGCGAGTACGACGCCGGCAACTACCAGATGGCGATCGAACCGTTCATCTACCGCAGCTACGCCGAGACGCTGCCGGCCGACGCCCTGGAGACCACGATCAACGGGCACCGCGCCGCGCAGTACTGGGTGATGAAACCCACCGAATGGAACAACCGCTGGTGGTTCTCCTGCATGGTGACGTTCAAGACCAGCTACGGCACCATCCAGCAGTCGCTGTACTACTCGCCGGTCTACTCCAACCCGGACGTGGACTGCCCCACCGAGAACCTGAAGCGCGCCGAGCAGCTGTCCGCGTACTACATCTTCTGAGCCCCGTGACCTCCCGGCCGCGCGGCCGCAGCTGGCAGCTGGCCGACGCGGCGCTCGCCCGGGCGCTGGGCCTGCCGGCTGGCCGGACCTACACCGTGCAGCCGGTACGGGTTCCGATGCGCGACGGCGTGGTGCTGCTCGCCGACCACTACGCACCGGCCACCGGGCCGCCAGGGCCATCGGATCCGGCCGGCACCCTGCTGGTCCGCAGCCCCTACGGGCGCGGGATCGGTGTCTCGCTGCTGTTCGCCCGGCTGTACGCCGCCCGGGGGTATCACGTGATCCTGCAGAGCGTGCGCGGCACCTTCGGCTCCGGTGGGGTCTTCGAGCCGATGGCCAACGAAGCCGCCGACGGCGCCGACACCGCGGCGTGGCTGCGCGAGCAACCGTGGTTCACCGGCTCGTTCGGCACCATCGGCATGTCCTACCTCGGGCTCACCCAGTGGGCACTGCTGGACGACTCCCCGCCCGAACTGGCCGCGGCCGTCGTCACCGCCGGGCTGTACGACTTCGGCGCCGCTTCCTGGGACACCGGTGCGTTCACCCTCGTCGACTTCCTCGGCTGGAGCGACCTGATGGCCCACCAGGAGGACGGCGGGCAGCTCCGCTCCGGCGCGCACCAGTTGCGGGCCCGCCGCCGGGTGCGCGCGGCGGCCGGCCGGCTGCCGCTGGGTGCGGCGGGGCGCGAGCTGCTGGGCGGCGGCGCCCCGTGGTACGAGTCGTGGGTCGAGCACCCCGACCTGGCCGACCCGTTCTGGCGGCCATGTCGGTTCGCCGAGGCGCTGGAGCGCACCCGGATCCCGGTGCTGCTGATCGGCGGCTGGCAGGATCTGCTGCTGGCCCAGACGCTGACGCCGTACCGGCGGTTACGGGACCGCGGCGTGGACACGGCGCTGACCGTCGGGCCGTGGAGCCACACCCAGATGATCTTCGAGGGGCTGGGCCCGATCGCCCGCGAGTCGCTGGCCTGGCTGGACACCCACCTGGCCGGCCGCGGCACCGCCCGACCCGACCGGGTACGGGTCTTCGTCACCGGCGGCGGCGGCTGGCGCGGACTGGCCGACTGGCCGCCGCCGAGCACCGCGGTGCCGTGGCATCCGCAACCCGACGGCGGGCTGGGCCCGACACCCGCCGAGACCGGCTCGATGCGCTTCCGGTACGACCCGTCCGAGCCCACCCCGAGCGTCGGTGGGCCGCTGCTGACCGCCTACCGCGGCTACCGCAGCGACGGCCGGCTGGCCCGGCGCCCGGACGTGCTGGTTTTCACCGGTGATCCGCTGGCCACCGATCTCGAGGTGGCCGGCAACCCGGTGATCGAGTTGGCGCACACCTCGGACACCCCGCACGTCGACCTGTTCGTCCGGGTCAGCGAGGTCCGGGGGCGCCGGTCGCGCAACGTCAGCGACGGATTCCGCCGGCTGGACGGCCACCGCGGGCCGGTCCGGGTGGAGCTCGGCGCGATCGCGCACCGGTTCGCCGCCGGTTCCCGGATCCGGATGCTGATCGCCGGCGGCTGCCATCCCCGATACGCCCGCAACCTCGGCACCGGGGAGCCGCCGGTCAGCGGGGTTCGGCAGCAACCGGCCCGCCACGTGGTGCGGCTTGCCGGCTCCCGGCTGATCCTGCCGGTGCGGTCAACCGACCGCGGCACGCACTCGGGCGGCGACGTCGGCTAACGTGCCGGCGTCGCACACCGGGGCAGCCAGCCGCGGAACGTACGGAACGTCCACCCAGCTCTTGCAGCCGGCGTAGTCGGGGGTGCGGACCAGCCGCACGGGCTCGACCAGCGGCACGGCCTGCACCACCAGCACGGTCAGCCGGTGTTTCGGCCGGAAGTCCAGCCGGTCGGCGCGCACCGACTCGGCCGTCCAGATGTGCAGATCGGCGATCTCCCCAAGGGCGTCGGGCCGGGCGACCGGCAGCGCGGCGACGACTTTGGCGGCCGCCCGGACCAGCACGTGGTCGTCGGTGCAGTCGGCTGCCGCGACCGCGAGCAGGTCGCGGTGCTCCGGGCGCACCCGCTGGGCGTGGCTGTGCGCGACCGTCGGGAACAACAAGAACTCGTCGGCGGTCACGGCGAACCGTTTCTCGTGAATACCGCCCTTGCGCAGCAACACCCGCTGCCGCCCGGCCAGCAGCGCGTGCACGACAGCGCTCCATTCCTTGAGTGCCGGAACGGTCGCGTTGGGGGTCGCCTCGACGGACATGCCTCCACAGTAGGGCGTGCACCGCCGATGGCTACGGTGGTGCGATGGGCGACGACGTCCTGCTGGTCGAGACCGCCGAGCGGGTGCGAACACTGACCCTGAACCGCCCGCAGGCACGCAACGCGCTCTGGGCGGCGCTGCACACCCGGCTGTTCACCGCGCTGGCCGACGCCGATGCCGACGACGACGTCGATGTGGTGGGCCTCACCGGCGCCGATCCGGTGTTCTGCGCCGGGTTGGACCTCAACGAGCTGGGCGGCGCCACCGAACTGCCCGGCCTC
>NZ_JBYCLB010000067.1:0-3488 GCF_057473705.1 Mycobacterium sp. TH-M15
TCGGGGTGTGCTGCCTCACACACTCGCCGTGGGCGCCGCGGCGACCGCGATCCTGGACAGCTACGGCATCGCCGATCTGACCATGCGCCGGCTGGCCCGCGAACTCGACATCACCCCGGGGGCGCTGTACTGGCATTTCGCCAACAAGCAGCAGCTGCTGGGCGCGGTGGCCGACCGGTTGCTGGAGCCGGTCTGCACCGTCTCCCGTGTTGGTGTCGACACCGCCGACTGGCAGCCGCTGATCGGGCAGATCTGTACCGCGATGCATGACGCGCTGCTCGCCCACACCGACGGCGCCGAGTTGGTCTCGGCCAGTTTCGCCGCCGGCCAGTCGGCCGCTGCCACCGAGGTCCTGGGCGGCTTGTCCGGCATCGCCGCCGGCGCCGGGCTGGAACCGGAGCAGGCCGAGTTGGCGGCCCGCGCGCTGATCTACTACGTGCTGGGCGCCACCGCCGACGAGCAGTCCCGGCTGCGGTGGGCCGATGCGCTGCCGGACGGCTCGGCCGGGTTCGCGTTCGGGCTGCGGTTGCTCATCGACGGCCTGGCGGCGCAGTCAGCAGATCGGATGCTCAGCACGGTGTTCGCCGTCCCACCGGCGTAGCCCGGCGAACCGCCCGGGCAGCTGCGCCGGCCGGCCGACGATGTGCAGCGCCCGACCGAGCTGGCCGCCGCGGACCCGACGGGCCAGCGTCACGTGCGCGGTCCACTGCCCCGGGGTGCTGTTGGGCACCGGCGCCGCCGCCAGCGCCGGCCGGCAGAGCCGGTGCACCTCGGCGTGCAGGTCCAGCAGCGCCGCGGTGGGCACCACCAGCCGGGCCAGCACCGCGCCGGCCCGGCCGAACAGCACCGGCGCGCCGACGACGCAGTCCAGCGGCAGCCGGGTGCACAGCGGCGCCAGCAGCGCGTCGACGTCCGCACCGATCCGGTCGGTGACCAGCAGGGTGACGTGCGGCCGGCTAGCCGGTGCCTGGCTGGGGATGCCGGCCGCGGCCAGGTCGGTCCAGAGCCGTCGGACGGCGGCTTCGGTGTCGTCGTCGAAGACCAGCTCGATGGTGTGCACCATGGTCAGCGCGCCGGCTCGGGTGGTTCAGACAGCGCCGTGACCCAGGCCGGATCGAACGCTTGCGCACTGAGCGCGGCGAACTGTGCGGGGCCGAGCGTCCCGGCGCCGGCGGGCAGCACCGCCCGCACCGGCGCCAGCCGGGCCAGGGCGTCCCGGTTGGACAGCTCGGCGGCACCCGGCCGCTGTGGCCAGCTGCCGATCACCAACCCGGCGCAGCGCAGTCCCCGACTTGCCAGCGCCTCCAGGGTGAGCGCGGTGTGGTTCAGCGTGCCCAGTTCGGCGCCGACCACCACCAGCACCGGCGCGCCCAGTTCCTCCGCCAGGTCGGCCAGCGTGACGCTGTCGGTGAGCTCGACCAGCAGCCCGCCGGCACCCTCGACCAGGGTGAGCCGTCCGGGGCGGTCCAGCGCGCGGATCGAGTCCAGCAGCTCGGCGCGGGTCGGCAACGCCATACCGGCCGCTTCGGCGGCGGCCACCGGCGCCAGCGGCTGCGGGTAGCGGGCCGGGCCGACCAGCTCGGTCACCCCGGCCAGCCGGGCGATGTCGGCCAGGTCGTCGTCGCCGGCGGCGGTGCCGGTCTGCACCGGCTTGCACACCGCCACGTCCAGGCCGGCCTGCCTGGCGTGGGCGGCCAGCGCCGCGGTGGCGATCGTCTTGCCGACCCCGGTGCCGGTGCCGGTGACGACCAGGACGGTCACAAGCCGGCGACCGGCAGCTCGCGCAGCACCCGGCTCAGCGCCTCCCGGGCCAGGGCCAGCTCCTCGTCGGTGAGCGACGCGCGCGCGGTCAGCCGCAGCCGCGACGTGCCGGCCGGCACCGTCGGCGGCCGGAAGCAGCCGACCCGCACCCCGGCCGCCAGGCAGGCGGTGGCCGCCGCGACGGCGGCCTGCGGATCGCCCAGCACCACCGAGACCACCGCCGACGCCGGCACGCCGCCCACCCCGCAGATCTCGGCCAGGGTGGCCGCATTTGCCAGTACCGCATCGGCGCGCCACGGCTCGGCGACCAGCACGCCCAGCGCGGCCAGCGCCGCGCCCACCGCCGCCGGCGCCAGCCCGGTGTCGAAGATGAACGGCCGGGCGGCGTCGATCAGGTGCTCCCGCACCGCGGTCGGCCCGAGCACCACCCCGCCCTGGCTGCCCAGCGCCTTGGAGAGCGTCGCGGTGACCACCACGTCCGGCTCGCCGGCCAGGCCCAGCTCGTGCACCAGGCCGCGCCCGCCGGCGCCGCGCACCCCGAGTCCGTGCGCCTCGTCGACGATCAGCAGCGCCCGGTGCTCGCGGCAGACCTGGTGCAGCCGGGTCAGCGGTGCCAGCACCCCGTCGGCGGAGAACACCGAGTCGGTGAGCACCACCGCCCGCTCCTCGGCGCGATCGGCCAGCGCCGCCGCCACCGCGTCGACGTCGCGATGGCCGGTGACCAGCACCCGGGCGCGCGACAGCCGGCAGGCGTCCACCAGGGATGCGTGCGAATGGGCGTCGGAGACCAGCAGCGAGCCCGGCCCGGAGAGGGCGGTGACCGCGCCCAGGTTGGCGGTGTAGCCGGAGGAGAACACCAGCGCGGACGCGGCGCCGACGAAGCCGGCCAGGGTGGTCTCCAGCTGGCGGTGCAGGTCGGTGTCGCCGGTGACCAACCGGGATCCGGTGGCCCCGGCACCCCAGGTGCGCAGCGCTTCGACGCCACCGGCGATGACGGCCGGGTGCTGGGAGAGGCCGAGGTAGTCGTTGGACGCCAGGTCCACCTCGGTGGTCACCGGCGGGCGGGCGGTCAGCGCGCGACGCAGCCCGGCGCCGCGGCGCTGCGCGGCCACCTCGGCCAGCCAGGCCAGGGCGGCGGCCGCTGCGTCGTCGTCGGGTGTCATCGGGCTAAAGCCTACGAGAGTCGGCGCGTGCCGCGAACTGGGCCGCTACCGCGCCGCCGCGAAACCAACCGGCCATGCAGTTCGCGTGGCCCGACCGCACACCTATTGCGGGCTTACCGGGCTCGGCGGTTCCGCGGCTTCCGTGGACGGAGGTCTTCGGTTGGCGTGTCCAGGCCGCGCTCGACGACCTCTCGAACCTCGGGGTTCTTCAAGTACGCCGCCTCGGCAGCTGACATCACCACCGCCGGTTCCAACACAATCGTTCCCCCCGCCTCTTCGCGAGCCAGGTACGTTCGGCTCTTCAAATCAAATCCATTGAGACTGACGCGGTTTCGGCCGTCGAGGTCGATCCGGGTGCTGGCGGCCACCACGGCCTCCCATGTCTAGTCAGATTTCCCACGCCCCACTCGGGGCATCACCCATTGAGCCTACAGCCTCAGCGTGTCTGGACGCCCTCGACCGGCTCTGGAACGACGACCGCCAGACCGCGGACCTCGTCGAGGGCGCGCTCGACATACTCGAAGCCAATCCAGCGGACCCACGCTGTCGCGCCGCGAGTCTTCG
>NZ_JBYCLB010000068.1:0-5460 GCF_057473705.1 Mycobacterium sp. TH-M15
GCGCCGGATGGACCGGGGCGGAACCCGGCACTATCGGCTGCTGGCCGAGATCCTCACCATCGGTCTGGCCGCCGACGCGGACGCCAGCTCGAAAGCCCTTGCCGCCGGGCGGGTCTGGGGACAGCGGTTGAAGCCGATCGTGGATGCGGCGGACCCGGTGGACGCCGAGGAGTCAATCCACGGCCTGGTGGAGATGCTCGACGAGCTCGGGTTCGAGCCGGAGGTCGTCGAGACCGGCGGCGAGATCGACGCCGAGACCCAGGTCGGCATGCGGCACTGCCCGTTCCTCGAACTCGCCGAGTCGCGCACCGACGTCGTCTGCCCGATCCACCTCGGTCTGATGCAGGGGGCGCTGCAGTCCTGGGGCGCGCCGGTCGAGGTCGACCGGATGGTCGCCTTCGCCGAACCCGACCTGTGCCTCGCGCACCTGGCCGCCCGGGGCGCCGGCCCGAGTACGCCGGCTGGCGACCGGGTGCGGGTGGACCATTCGGTCACCGGTCCGGTGCGCGTCGACGAGGCCGCCCGATGAACGCCGGGACCGCCGTCACCGTCGCCGCCACCTTCGTCTGGCTGGGCATGTTGCTGGCGATCTCGTTCATGGAGGCGCCGCTGAAGTTCCGGGCCGAGAACGCGACCGTACCGATGTGCCTGAGCATCGGCCGGATCGTCTTCCGGGCGTTGAACCGCGGCGAGCTGCTGTTGGCGGCCATCATCGTGGTGGCCGCACTGGTCACCCGGCCGCCGATCCCCGTCGCGGTGGCGTTCTTGGTCGCGCTCGCCATGCTGGCGCTGCAGCTGCTGGCGGTGCGGCCGCGGTTGAACCGCCGCTCCGACGAGGTGCTGGCCGGCCACGAGGGCCCGCGCTCCCGTGGCCACTACACCTACGTCGGCCTCGAGGTGGTCAAGGTGATCTCCCTGGTGGCCGCCGGAGTTCTTCTATTATCCAGTGGGACGGCAGCGGGGAATCCCGGCGCGGATCCCGCCCGCCGCGCCGAAGAATCGCAGACCGGAGGACTCAGCCCGATGGAATCCACCTCGCTGGACAGCCTGGTCACCGAGCAGATGGCCGCGGCGAAGCAGCACCACAGCGGGCGGTCGGCCCACACCATCTACGGCGGCGGCAAGCAGGCGTTGCGACAGACCCTGGTGGCGCTGCGCGGCGGTGAGGCACTGGCCGAACACGACAGCCCCGGCGAGGCGACCCTGCAGGTGCTGCGCGGCCGGGTGAAGCTGACCGCCGGCGACGCCAGCTGGGAGGGGGCCACCGGTGACCTGGTGGTGATTCCGCCGACCCGGCACGCGCTGGAGGCCCTTGAGGACTCGGCGATCATCCTGACGGTCGCCAAGCACATGCCGTAGGGCGCGCAAGCGCAGAAAAGCGGCTCACTGGCGTTAACGCCCAGGTCCTTCTAAAGTAAAAACAGTAGTTTTTTACAATTTAGGGGGATGCGATGAGCACCAACATCAGCGGGGCGCCGGCCTTGACCGAGCGCCTGAAAGTCCCGCTCTACGAGGCGTTTTTCCTGTTCCGAGCGCTGTTCACGGCTGCGCCGATCCTGTTCGGCATGGACAAGTTCTTCGACATCCTGCCCAGCCGGCCCTATGTGGTCGAGCGGAACGGTGCGTGGGCCACCGGCGCCTGGGGCAAATACCTGGCCAACTGGCTTGGCGTGCTGCACAACCCCCACGCACAGCTGTCGGTCATATCCGGCGCAGATAGCGGCGGGTGACGATGCGCTGAGCCAGCGAGGCGACCGGCCGGCCGGCCTTGGCCCACCGGGTCGCCGGCCGGGAGAAGGCCCGAACCTCGGCGTACACCGAGTGGTCGCCCGGGTCGTAGCGCACCGAGAACAACTCCTCACCGGACTCCGGGTGCCCGGGCAGGGTGCCGTAGGCGAACCCGCGCCGATCCGGTTCGTCGACGACGTACACCACCCGGCACGGCGCGTTGATCAAGCCGATCCGGACCACCAGCACCACGTCGACCGCGGCGACGTCGGCGCTGGCCTGCACGCTCAGCCCGGCCCCGCGCTGCATGCCGAAGTGCATCACCGCGTCGGCGGCCCGTTCGAAACGCTGTCGGCCCGAGCCGATCCGGGCCGAGGCGCGCAGGTGTTTGTAGCCGTCCGGCAGCGTCCCGGCCGTCGCACCCACCTCCCGGTAGGTCAGCGGCAGCTTGCTCACCTCGCTCAACTCCACCGGTCCACCATGCCACCGCAGGCGAACCGTCGGGCGGGTGAACGCCGAAATTGCATCCAGCTGCGCACCGGGCCGGACCGGCCAGCTCGGGGAGCTGGTCGCGCTGCGCGACGAGGGCTGGCGGCCGGCCGCTGGCCGCCGCCGAAGGCCCGCTGGCCGCGCTGGCCGCCGAGCGCGGCGCCACCCCGGCACAGCTGGCGCTGGCCTGGCTGCTGCGTCGATCGCCGACGATGCTGCCCATCCCGGGGACGGCCAGCGTGGCGCACCTGGAGCAGAACGTCGCCGCCGCCGAGATCACACTCAGTGACGCCGAGTTCGCCGCGCTGACCGCCGCCGGGAAGGCCGCCGGGGCACCCGCCGGGGCCTGACCAATACGGTGTCCTGGTGGCCACTGAGCATGCCCGACACCCCGGCGGGGGATTCAACCCGCCCGAACCGACCGGGAAGGGCGGCCCGGACTACGGCCGTTTCGTCGAGACGATGCGTGCCCTGCAGGACCACACCCGCGCCGTCGACGCTCCGGACGAGGTGATCAGCGAGGCTGCGGACGCACTGCAAAAGGTCTGCGACCTGCTGGCGCCGTTCGACGCCGACGAGTGGTCGTCGCCGTCGGGGCGGCGGCTGGACCTGCCCAGCCGCGGCAACCTGTTTCCGGTGCCGATGAAGATGCACAAGACCGACGCCGGCGGGCTGGCCGGTTGGGCCCGGTTCCGGCGCTTCCACCTCGGCCGCAACGGGGCGGTGCACGGCGGGGCGATCGCCCAGCTCTTCGACTCGGTGCTGGGTACCGCGTCCTGGGTGATCACCGGCGGGCCGTATCAGCGCACCGCCTACCTGCACGTCGACTACCGCAGCATCGTCCCGATCGAGACCGAGCTGCAGCTGGAGGCGGAGGTGAAACGCACCGAGGGCCGGAAGATCTTCGTCGAGGCCCGGCTCCGCGACGACGGCCGGGTGCTGGCCGAGGCGGAGGCACTGTTCGTGTTCCTCAAGCCCGGTCAGCCGTGACGAGCCAACTGGCCGACCGTCGGGCACGACCGCCCCGATAGCATGGTCGCGACCGACCCGACACCTCGATAGCCCTGGAGAACGCAGCTCATGAACGCCCCCGCTGGCGCCGGCGACGGCGGCGACCCGCAGCACCCGGCCGCGCCGGGTTCGCGATCACCGCGGACCCTGGTCCGGGTGCCGGCCGGCAGCACCGCGGCCGCGGCGGTCCGCGACGCCGGGCTGCCGAGCCGGGGCGCGCCGGACGCGATCGTGGTGGTGCGCGACCCCGGCGGCACCCTGCGCGACCTGTCCTGGGTGCCGGCCGCCGACACCGAGGTGACCGCGGTGGCCGCCGACACCGCCGACGGTCGCAGCGTGATCCGGCACTCGTGTGCCCACGTGCTGGCCCAGGCCGTGCAGGAGCTGTTCCCGGGGGCCAAGCTGGGCATCGGGCCGCCGATCACCGACGGCTTCTACTACGACTTCGACGTGCCGGAGGCGTTCACCCCGGAAGACCTGGCCAAGCTGGAGAAGCGGATGCGGGCCATCGTCAAGGACGGCCAGCTGTTCGCCCGGCGTGTCTACGAGTCCACGGAACAGGCCCGCGCCGAACTCGCCGGCGAGCCGTACAAGCTGGAGCTGGTCGACGACAAGTCCGTGTCGACCGACAACATGGCCGAGATAATGGAGGTCGGCGGCGACGAGCTCACCGCCTACGACAACCTGAATCCGCGTACCAAAGAACGCATCTGGGGTGACCTGTGCCGCGGCCCGCACATCCCGACCACCCGGTACATCCCGGCGTTCACCCTCACCCGCAGCTCGGCGGCGTACTGGCGCGGCGACCAGGGAAACGCCAGCCTGCAGCGCATCTACGGCACCGCGTGGGAGTCGCAGGAGGCGCTGGACCGGCACCTGGCGGTGATCGAGGAGGCCCAGCGCCGCGACCACCGTAAGCTCGGCGTCGAGCTGGACCTGTTCAGCTTCCCCGACGAGATCGGGTCCGGCCTACCGGTTTTCCACCCCAAGGGCGGGATCATCCGCCGGGAGTTGGAGGACTACTCGCGGCGCAAGCACATCGAGGCGGGCTACGAGTTCGTCACCACCCCGCACATCACCAAGTCGGCGCTGTACGAGACCTCCGGACACCTGCAGTGGTACGCCGACGGGATGTTCCCGCCGATGCACATCGACGCCGAGTACGGCGACGACGGCGCGCTGCGCAAGCCGGGCCAGGACTACTACCTCAAGCCGATGAACTGCCCGATGCACCACCTGATCTTCCGGTCCCGCGGCCGGTCGTATCGGGAGCTTCCGTTGCGGCTCTTCGAGTTCGGCAGTGTGTACCGCTACGAACGCTCCGGGGTGGTACACGGGCTGACCCGGGTGCGCGGGATGACCCAGGACGACGCACACATCTACTGCACCCGCGAGCAGCTGCCCGACGAACTCGGGTCGCTGCTGCGGTTCGTGCTGGACCTGCTCGCCGACTACGGGCTCGACGACTTCTACCTGGAGCTGTCCACCAAGGACCCGGAGAAGTCCGTCGGCTCGGATGCGCTGTGGGACGAGGCGACCGAGACGCTGCGCACCGTCGCGGAGGCGTCCGGGCTGGCCCTGGTCCCGGACCCGGGTGGCGCGGCGTTCTACGGTCCGAAGATATCCGTGCAGGTCCGCGACGCGCTCGGGCGGAACTGGCAGATGTCGACCATCCAGCTGGACTTCAACATGCCGGACCGGTTCGACCTGGAGTACACCGCGCCGGACGGCACCCGGCAACGCCCGGTGCTGATCCACCGGGCGCTGTTCGGGTCGATCGAGCGGTTCTTCGGGGTGCTGACCGAGCACTACGCCGGCGCGTTCCCGGCCTGGCTGGCGCCGGTGCAAGTGGTCGGCATCCCGGTCACCGACGAGCATGTGGCGTACCTGGAAGACGTTGCCGCCCGGTTGAAGACGCACGGGGTGCGGGCCGAGGTGGACACCAGCGACGACCGGATGGCCAAGAAGATCGTCAACCACACCAACCAGAAGGTGCCGTTCCTGCTGCTGGCCGGCGACCGAGACGTCGCCGCCGGTGCGGTGAGCTTCCGCTTCGCCGACCGCTCGCAGATCAACGGGGTGGCCCGCGACGACGCGGTCACGGCGATCGTCGGCTGGATCGCCGCCCGGGACAACACCGCGCCCACCGCCGAGTCGATGAGGCCGGGCGGCTCCACGTGACCGAACCGGAGAGCGAACACACCATCACCGACCGCGGCGTCGGCGACCCGG
>NZ_JBYCLB010000069.1:0-1696 GCF_057473705.1 Mycobacterium sp. TH-M15
CCGGACGTCTGGGCGGCGGCGACCTTCATCACGCTGGCGCTCTGCCTGGGCGTCGGTACCGGCGCGGTGTTCGGCTGGGTGACCCGCCGTGCCCCGGCCGGAACGCTCGGCTCGATCACCGGGATCGTCTCGGCGGCGGGGGGATTGGGCGGATACTTTCCGCCGCTGCTGATGGGCGCCACCTACGACCCGGTGCACAACGACTACACCGTCGGACTACTGCTGCTGGTGGTCACCGCGGTGATCGCGGTGGCCTACACCACGATTCGGGTGCCCGCCCGCGAACCGGCCTGCCCGACACCGGACTAGCCGGGTCAGGCCGACCGCAGCGACGCCGTGTCGATCACGAACCGGTAGCGCACGTCGCTGGCCAGCACCCGCTCGTAGGCGGTGTTGACGTAATCCGGCTCGATCACCTCGATCTCCGGGCGCACGTCGTGCTCGGCGCAGAAGTCGAGCATCTCCTGGGTCTCGGCGATCCCGCCGATCATCGACCCGGAGAGGCTGCGCCGCATACCGGCCAGCGGGAACGGCGGCACCGCCATGGCGTGTTCCGGCATGCCCAACTCCACCAGGGTGCCGTCGACGGTGAGCATGTTCAGGTAGGCGCCCAGGTCCAGGTTGGCCGAGACGGTGTTGAGGATGACGTCGAAGCTGTTGCGCAGCTTCGTGAAGGTGGCCGGATCGCTGGTCGCGTGGTAGTGACTCGCGCCCAGCCGCAGGCCGTCGTCCATCTTCTTCAGTGACTGCGACAGCACGGTGATCTCGGCGCCCATCGCCGCGCCCAGCTTGACGCCCATGTGCCCCAGGCCGCCCAGGCCGACCACCGCGATCCGCTTACCGGGACCGGCGTTCCAGTGCCGCAGCGGTGAGTACAGCGTGATGCCGGCGCAGAGCAACGGCGCCGCGGCGTCCAGCGGGATCGAGTCCGGGATGCGCAGCACGTACTTCTCGTCGACCACGATCCCGCCGCTGTAGCCGCCGTAGGTGGGCTCGCCGTCGCGACCGACCGCGTTGTAGGTGCCCACCATGCCGGTTCCGGTGCAGTACTGCTCGACGCCGGCGTCGCAGCTCGGGCAGGACCGGCAGGAGTCGACGAAGCAGCCCACCCCGACCCGATCGCCCACGTTGTACTTGGTCACCTCGGAGCCGACCGCGGTCACCACCCCGGCGATCTCGTGGCCCGGCACCACCGGGTAGCGCGGCTTGCCCCACTCGGCCCTGACGGTGTGGATGTCGGAGTGACAGATGCCGGCGAAGGCGATGTCGAAGGCGACGTCGTGCGGGCCGGGGTCGCGGCGGGTGATGGTGGTCTTGGTCAGCGGTGCGTCAGCCGAGCCGGCGGCGTATGCGGAAACGGTCGTGGTCATGCGGGTGCCCCTACGTTCGTTGGCTTCTGGAGTGTTGATGCGATCCAGGTAGATAGCTTAGCAAAGTAAAGTGGGCCGCGACCGGGGCCGGTAGCCCCGGCGGCGTCGCCGCGTTCTGCCGGCGTTCGGATCCAGTTGGTGCCGGCGGAGATCACCGACCGATACCGGCGGGATCTCGGCCGTGAAGCCCGCCGGGTGGTGGACCCTCAGTTGATCGGGGCGTCCAGGAAGCTCAGGTCGTCGATGATGCCGCAGGCGGCGACCGGACCCTGGCCGGTCTGCCCTTTCTCGGTGAGCACGATGTTCACCCGGGTATCGCGGGAGGC
>NZ_JBYCLB010000070.1:0-5480 GCF_057473705.1 Mycobacterium sp. TH-M15
CGGTATGTACCGCCACAACCTGCGGATACTCAGGTTTTACTCAGCCGATTAGCCGAGCTACGGAGTCTTCACCCACTTGCCGGCATCGCCCACGATGCCCACCGGCACCGCCCCGGTCAGCCCGACGTTGCGCACGCTGGGTCCGGCCGCCACGATCGTGTTGTCCTGCAGGATCGGCAGCACCGTGGACATCGCCCAGAGCCGCCCCTCGACCGCCGCGATCACCTCGGCGACGCTGCGGTTGCCGGTCAGCGCGGCGTCGATGGCCGACTCGATGCCGCGGTCGCAGACGCCGGTGATGTTCGACGGAGCCCGCAGCAGCGGGCCCGCACCCGGCGGGGGTGCCCCGGAGGGCTCCTCGGGTGCCGACGGCTCCGTCGACGCCGGATTGGCATCCGACGGCGGCGACCCGGGCGGAGCCGGTGGCACCGGTGGCGCATCCGGCGGCGGCACCGGCACCGCGTGCAACCCCGCACACCCGTAGCGGGACGCCAGCACGGTCGCCAGGTCGCCACCGGCCTGCCGCCAGCCGACGACGGCGTCGACCTGCGGCAGCACCTCCCGGTACAGCTTCACCGGGTCGGTTGCCAGCACCGTCGCGGCGATCCCGACGTTGCGCAGCTGGTCTGCGGCGGTGTTGGCCACCGCCACCGACGTCGGGTCGTTGCCGGCCACCCCGATCACCAGCGACAGCTGCTGGCCGTCTTTGCTCACCCGCCCACGGATGACCTCCGGCGAACGCGGGTCGGGCGGGCTGCCCGGCGGGCGGGGCGGCGGCGGTACCGAGGACGGCGGCGCCGTCTCGTCGATCCGGTACCCGGTCGACTGCAGCAGCAGCAGCGCCGCGGTGGTCGTCATCGGCGGCGGCGCCGTCGGCTCGTAGCTCGGGTCGCTGGGCGAATGGACCTGTGCCCGGTCCAGCACCACGGTGTTGTCGCTGGCGGCGCCGACGGCGGCGAGCAGGCCGACGTCGAGCAGCCCCTGCAGCGCGCGGCGCACCCGCACGTCGGTCAGCTTCGGGCGGTCGCCGCGCAGCGTCAGCTCCAGCACCCGCGGGGTCAGGATCCGGTCGGTGGTCACCCCCGGGATCGCCGACAGCTGCGCGAACGCCGCCGAACCGCCGTGCACCTGGGCGACCTGGGTGTCGCCGTTGCGGATCGAGTCGGCCAGCGCGGCGGCGGTCCCGGCCCGGCGGAACAGGATCAGGTCCGGTTTGGCCGGCGTGCCCCAGTACCGGTCGTTTCGGGCGAGCAGGATGGCCTCCCGCTGCGGGTCGATGTTCTCCACCCGGAACCGGCCGGCGGTCACCGGCAGCGCCCGGGCCAGCCCGGCCGGGAACCCGCCCGGCACGTCCTTGACGATGTGCGCCGGCAGGATGTTGGTGAACAGCTCCCGCCACGCCGGGTAGGTCCGGGAGAACGTCACCACCACCTGTTTGCCGCCCTCGACGGATTGCACCCCGGTGATCAGGTCATAGCCGGCCGGGTCGACCACCCCCGGCTGGCTGACCATCTGCTGCCAGAGGTACCAGAAGTCGTCGGCGGCGATCGGGGCGTTGTCGGTCCACGACGCCTCCGGCCGGATCTTGTAGGTGACGGTGAACGGGTGGTATGCGGTGACCGCCGCCGAAACCAGCAACGCCTTGTCCATCTCCCACCGCGACCCGGTCAGCGTGGTGGGGTCGGGCACCGGGCGAAACGCGCTGGGCAGCACCAGTGCGCCGACGGCCGCGCTCACCGGTGACAGGTCGGAGAGCAGGTGCGGGTTGAAGCCGGCGCCGATCGAGTCGATGCCCATGATGATCTGGGTGACCGGCGCCGGCGGCAGCGCCGGGTGCTGTGGGCTCTCCGTGCTCTGCGGCGCCGGTGGCGGGTTGACCGTGCAGCCCGCCACCGTCGTCGCCACCGTGCAGATCAGCGCGCCGAGCCCCAGGTAGCTGCGACGGGCTGACGGCGACACGTCCAATAGGGTATCGGTGCCGTATCCGGCCGGTTTGGAGCCCGGCGGCCGCGAGCGTGGAGCCGTTAGCCGCGTGCCTTGGCGCGGGCGCGGCTGCGGGCCCGGGTGGTGGCGTCGAGCTCGACCTTGCGCACCCGCACCACCTCCGGGGTGACCTCGACGCACTCGTCGGACGCGCAGAACTCCATCGCCTGCTCCAGGTCCAGCTGGATCGGTTTGGCCAGCGTCTCGATCACGTCGGCGGTCGACGAGCGCATGTTGGTCAGCTTCTTCTCCCGGGTGACGTTGACGTCCAGGTCTTCGGCCCGCGGGTTGATCCCGACGACCATGCCCTGGTAGGTGTCCTGGCCGGGCTCGACGAAGAACTGACCGCGATCGGCCAGCTGGATCAGCGCGAACGGGGTGACGGACCCGGACCGGTCGGAGACCAGCGAGCCGGTGTGCCGGGCCCGGATCTCGCCGGCCCACGGCTGGTATCCGTCCAAGACCGCGTTGGCGATGCCGGTGCCGCGGGTCTCGGTGAGGAAGTCGGTGCGCCAGCCGATCAGGCCCCGGCTGGGGATGACGAACTCCATCCGCACCCAGCCGGTGGTGTGGTTGGCCATCTCGGTCATCCGGCCCTTGCGGCCGGCGGCCAACTGGGTGACGGCCCCGACGAACTCCTCCGGGCAGTCCACGGTCAGCTGCTCGAACGGCTCGTGCACCTTGCCGTCGACCTTGCGGGTCACCACCTGCGGCTTGCCGACGGTGAGCTCGAAGCCCTCCCGGCGCATCTGCTCCACCAGGATGGCCAACGCCAACTCGCCGCGGCCCTGCACCTCCCAGGCGTCCGGGCGGCCGATGTCGACGACCCGGATCGAGACGTTGCCGACCAGTTCGGTGTCCAGCCGGCTGCGGACCATCCGCGCGGTCAGCTTGTGCCCGGAGACCTTGCCGGCCAGCGGCGAGGAGTTGGTGCCGATCGTCACCGAGATCGCCGGCTCGTCGACGGTGATCCGCGGCAGCGCGTTCGGCACCGCCGGGTCGGCCAGCGTGTCGCCGATCATGATGTCCGGGATGCCCGCGACGGCGACGATGTCACCGGCCTGCGCCTCGTCGGTCGGGGTGCGCTCCACGCCCTCGGTGACCAGCAGTTCGGTGATCTTGGCGGTGGCGGTCTCCGGCTCCCCGTCGACCTCCCGCAGCCAGGCCACCGGCTGGCCCTTGCGGATCCGGCCGTTGTAGATCCGGATCAACGCCAGCCGGCCCAGGAACGCCGACGCGTCCAGGTTGGTCACCAGCGCCTGCAGCGGCGCGTCCGGGTCGCCCGACGGCGGCGGCACGTGCTCGAGCAGCACCTCGAAGAGCGGGTCGAGGTTCTCCCCGTCGGGCACCTGGCCGTCGCCGGGCTCGGTGGTGCTGGCCACCCCGGCGCGACCGGAGGCGTACAACGTCGGCAAACCCAGTGCGTGCTCGGCGGCGGCCTGCGCCTCGTCGTCCAGGTCACTGGCGACGTCGAGCAGCAGGTCGTGGCTGGCGTCGACCACCTCGGCGATCCGGGCGTCCGGCCGGTCGGTCTTGTTGACCACCAGGATCACCGGCAGGTGCGCGGCCAACGCCTTGCGCAGCACGAACCGGGTCTGTGGCAGCGGGCCTTCGGACGCGTCCACCAGCAGCAGCACCCCGTCGACCATGGACAGCCCGCGCTCCACCTCGCCGCCGAAGTCGGCGTGGCCCGGGGTGTCGATGACGTTGATGACGGTGACGGTGCCGTCGGGGTGATGCCGGTGCACGGCGGTGTTCTTGGCCAGGATGGTGATGCCTTTTTCCCGCTCCAGGTCACCGGAGTCCATCACCCGCTCCTGCGCTTCGCCGCGTTCGTGCAGGGCACCGGATTGGCGGAGCATGGCGTCGACCAGGGTGGTCTTGCCGTGGTCGACGTGGGCGACGATGGCGACGTTGCGAAAGGTGCCGGAAGCGCTGGAACTCACCGGCCGATTCTGCCAGCGCATGACCGGGATCGCGAAAACGTGTTGCCTGGGTTACACACCCAGCGGCGACTCGGCGGTGAGCCGCTTCACCTCTTCGTGGTGCAGCGCGGTCAGCGACTCCAGCCGGCTGGCGGCGTCCGCGGTGAGCGTCAGCCGGATCACCCGCTGGTCGTCACCGTCGCGGACCCGGGTGACCAGCCCCGCGGTCTCCGCCCGTTGGATCAGCTCACCGGCGCTGTGGTGGCGCAGCAGCAGGTAGTCGGCGACGTCGCCGACCGTCGGCCCACGCGGGTCGGTGTGGCCACGGATCGCCAGCAGCAACTGGTGCTGCATCGGGGTCAGCCCGGCGGCCTGCGCCTGGTCCGCGCTCCACCGCTCGAAGCGGCGCAGCCGGGTGCGCAGAGTCAGCAACCGGGTGTAGACGTCGTCGGGCACGCCTCCGGTGCTGGTCTCCGACCCGTCGACGACGACCGTACGGTCAGCACGGTCGGCGGTCACCGGGAACCCCCGTTCACCATCCACCGCGCTGCGGCCGGGTCGTGAACGGCCGGTCTCGCGGCGCCGCATCGCGGCTGCGGTAGAGGATATACGGCCGGAACAGGTATCCGACCGGAGCGCTGAACGCGTGCACCAGCCGGGTGAACGGCCAGAGCGCGAACAGCAACAGCGCGATCATCACGTGCACCTGGTAATAGAGCGGCGCCTGCACCATCAGGTCACCGCGCGGATCGAGCGCGAAGACCGACCGGAACCAGACCGAGACGGTCTTGCGGTACTCGTGCGCCTCCCCGTAGTGGGTGGTGCCCATCAGGGTGCAGCTCATCCCGGCCACCAGCGCCGCCACCAGCACCGCATACATGATCTTGTCGTTGACCGTGGTGGCGCCGAAAACCGCGGCGTGGCTGCGCCGCCGGTAGATCAACAACCCCACCCCCACCAAGGTGGCGACTCCGGCGGGAATCCCCAGGATCAGCGCCTGCAGGTGGTAGACGCGGTCACTCATACCCAGCGCCTCGGTCCAGCTCATCGGGATGAACAGGCCCATGATGTGCCCGGCGATCACCACGAAGCTGCCGAAGTGGAACATCGGGCTGGCGACCTGCAGCAGCTTGGACTCGTAGAGCTGCGACGACCGGGTGGTCCAGCCGAACTTGTCGTAGCGGTACCGCCACCACAGCGCGACGCACAAAACGGTCAACGAGAGATACGGCGCGATGTTCCACCACCGCACCGAGTCGGTTACCAGGGTCATCGGACCGGCACCGTCGGCATCTTCGGCATGCCGAGCGGAACCGTCGGGTTGTACGGCTCCAGCCCGACGGCTTCGGCGGGCGGCCCGGAATCGGCCAGCTGGCGCACGTCCTGTACCTCCTGGTCGGTGACCGACGGCAGCGTCTCGCACACCGCGGCGACGGCGTGCCGGTACGGCGACTCGGCCCTGCTCAGCGACTGCAACAGTACGTCGATCGGCACCCGGTGTCCGACCAACAGCTCCCGGCCCGCCGTCGGGTCGACGGTCGCCGCGAACTCCAGCACCACCGGCAGATAATC